>NZ_JBSFPS010000034.1:0-47228 GCF_053588315.1 Streptosporangium sp. NPDC003464
GCGCGGGGCCGGCGATCCGGATGACCGGGCAGCCGGCGAGCTCCTCGGCGGCTATCGAGGCACGGCGCGCGAACGGGTGCCGGGTGGAGACCGCGGCCGCAGCCCGGCCCGCGAACGCCAGCGGCCCGCCAGGGGCGGGCCGCCTTGATAGACGTACGGAAACTTCTCATTCGATCTTGGGTTTGGTTGGTGGCCAGGCGCGCATCCGGCAGCCGCCGACCGGGCACGGCAGCGCCGGGTCCGCCTGGTCAACGGGGATGGCCTGGGTGGGGTCGAGGCGTCCGCTGTGGTGGGCGGTGGTCAGGCCGCAGGCTGCCTCCGGGTTGGCGGGGTCGCCTCGGGTGACCGCGCGGTGCAGCCGGTCCAGCCGGGTCATAGGGCCGGCCTCGGCGGCCAGCGGGGGAGCGACCACCGGCCTGCCGGGGTCGGAGTCCGGGTGGCCATTGCCCCCGGCCGGGGCGCCGAGCGTAGCCGTCGCTTGCCCGCGGTCAAGTCCCGCGGCCACCGCCGAGGCCGACCTCCGTAAGGGACTTGACCGCAGGCGGCGCTGACGGCTGAGGCGAGCCCCAGGCAGGGGCGAGCAGGAGATGGGGATGGCAAGTTTTTGGAGTTTTCAGAGTTCTTACGCGCGGGCGCGTGGGGTGGCCTCTGTTCCTCAACTGATCAGCTCACTTTGGGGCTGGGGCCACGTTCGGGAGGAGGACGCCTTTACCGCGCGCCATAGTAACTCTCAGTATCTAAATAGTTACAGTCAGTGATGGCCTTGGGGGGCGGGACATCATCCCAGCCCGACCAGAAACCTGGCCCCGTACTGTCCCTCGCTCGAAGGAGAGCCAGCATGCCGCGCATCATGAAGACCGTCATGGCCGCCGCTGTGACCCTGACCGCCTGTACCGGCACACTCGGCGCCTTCGCCGCCCCGGCACTGGCCGATCCCGGCGGCGCCTCCGGCCCGGGCGTCCGCGCCGCCGCCGTCGTCAACGCCGACGGCTCCATTTTCCGCTCCAAGGGCGTCACCACCGTCCGCAAGATCGCCACCGGCCAGTACTGCATCCGACTCGACGCCGATGTCAACGCCGCCACCACCGTCCCGGTCGCCACCGTCCGGTGGACGAGTGCGCCCTGGAACTCCAGCATCTTCGTCCGCCCCGACGGTGTCGCCGCCTGCGGGGACTCCCGCGACGTGTTCGTCGGCACCGGCACCGCCACCGGCGCCCGCGACACCGGCTTCCACGTCATCGTCCCCTGACCGAGGCCGTCCTTGAGACGGTCCGCCAGTTCGGGGGCCCGGTAGTAACGGCGCAGGAACAACGGATATGCAGGTCAGCAGCCCTCTTCCAGGCTATGCGCAAAGGCCCTTACCGGGGATCTGACCTGCATATCCGTTAAAAGTTTCGCCGTTACCCCCGCACCGCCATGCGCTACGTCAAACCCGGCGCCGAAGCCATCGCCAAGGTCACCGAGGTCCTGGCACCCCGCCGCCGAGCTCAACGACCGGCCTCGCCGGATCCACGACTTCCGAAGTCCAGCCGAGGTCTACGCTGACCTCATCAAAGACGGTGATGCGTTGACCCCTTGAGACCGCCATCCTTTTCTGATCACTGTGGGCGTCAATGCGCTCTTCTAGCGTCATCGGCGTGGGCCCCGCCCACCCCAGCGGCGCATTCCCATCCATGGGCAAGGAAGACGATCATGACGCTGAAAGCCAGCGACCTGGCGACACTCGGCGAGACCCCATCACGATCCGGTCCGCGCACTTTCCCAACGTGCATCTACGCATGGACGGCTCCGGGGTGACCTCCCTTACCGGTCCCGGCGGCGGGACGGTCAACTGCCAGTACGGCGCCGGAGCGTACGAGAAGTTCGTCCTCGGTGTGGATGGACAGCACCTGGCCACCGGGCGTTTCGACGGGACAGCCGACAATGAGCGAGTCGATCTCCGCATAGACCTGACGGGCCCGGTGCCGGTGATCTCCGGTGACACCTTTAGCGTCCCCGACGGCCAATACCTCAACTCCTTCGTCCTGGAGGGCAGTCAGCCCGTCACGCTGCCCGCCACCATCACCGGCACCGCGACGTTCGCCAACTCCACCCAGATGCCCAAGATCTCGGTGGTCGTGGACAAGCTCGCCCCCGGCGGCACCGCCACCCTCACCCGCAGCGCGGCTGACGGAACGGCAGCCACCACCTTCACCTGCTCCTACGTCTCCCGGTTCCTGCGCACCATCGACTGGGAGGTCGACGCCGTGGCAGGCACCCAGCCGCCTGTCCAGTACGCCACCACCGCCGATCCCCGCCCGGCCGGCCTGACCGAGAAACTGATCACCGTCCATTCGACCTACGCCGAGGCCGGGATCGAACTGCGCGCCTCCGGCGCCGTCGTCAACGAGGTCGCCGTCGATCAGGCGGGCGCGGACCTGAAGTGGTCCGATGCTGAGCTCCATGCCGCGATGGTCAGCAACTTCAGCAGCCATCGAGAAATCGAGCAGTGGAAGGTGTGGAGTTTCATCGCCACCCGTCACCGCCCTGGTCGAGCAGCAGATGGCCGGAACGCGCAAGGAGATCCGCACCTGGGTCCACGAGCTCGGCCACGCCCTCAACCTGCTGCACAGCTGGCAGAAGGGCCTGGCCGTGCCCCCGCAGCCACTCGGGCCGAATGGAGGCTACGGCGACCTGTCGTGGATGAACTACCCCGATAACTACGAGGGCCTGGACGGACAGAAGGGCGAGGACGCCTACTGGGCGGCCTTCGCCTACCAGTTCACCGCCAATGAACTGCGACACCTGCGCCACGGCTTCTACCGGGACGTCGTCATGGGCGGCAACGCCTTCCAGGCCGGTGCCGCCGACCGTCCCGCTCTGAAGGAGTTCGTCCCGCCGCCGGCCGGCCGGTCCGGACTGCGGCTGGAGCTGTACGGACGCGACAGCTTCTCCCACGGCGAACCCGTCGTCACCGAGATCAAGCTGTCCCTGGACGGCAGTACCCTCCACGCCGACGCCTTCCCCGGCCTCAGCCCCCGCGGCGACAACCTGACCATCCTGGTCACCGACCCCGCCGGAGCCATCCGCCCCTTCCGGCCCATCGCCCGCGGCTGTGGCAGCCTTGAGCGCCGGGTCACCCTGGATGCCGGCACTCCCGCTCTCTACGACAGCGCCTACCTCGGCTACGGCGCCGACGGCCTCACCTTCGCCCAGCCCGGCACCTACCGGCTGCGCGCCCTGTGCAAGGCCCCCGACGGCTCCACCGTCACCTCCCCCGAGCACACCATCCAGATCAGCCCGCCTGACCGGCGAAGCCGACCGGCGGACTGGCGACCTGCTGATGGGCCCGCAGCAGGGCACCCTGCTGGCGCTGCTGGGCTCCGACGCCCCGCAACTGGCCCAGGGCAACGCCGCCCTGGACCAGCTCATCGCCACCCACCCCGACCACCCGCTCGCGGTGTACGCGCACATGGTCAAGGGCACCAACGCCGGACGTCACTTCCTGACCCTCGGCCACAACGGCATCGGCGTCCGCCCCGCCGACACCGACACCGACACCAGCATCGAAGAACTCGGCGCGGTCGTGCAGACCACCCTCGACCCCGGCACCGACGCCGGGGTCGACAACATCACCCTCAACGCCACCATGCGCCGCCTGGCCCGCGCGCACGCCCGCGCCCATGACCTCAGGCAGGCCGACACCGTCCTGGACCAGCTGGTCGACACCTTCCGCGACAAGCACCTCCCGCCACCGGTCCTGGCCACCATCGCCGAACAAGCCGAAACCACCCGCACCGAACTCCACGACCAGGCCTGACACCACGCCGCCCGCCTGAGCGCTACCGCGGACAGCGACTCACCGTCCGCGGTAGCGCCGCCGGCGTCCGGGCTTGAGCAGCAACCGCTCGGCCAGTGGCGTCAGCGGGCCGTTCATGGAGTGTGAGCGACGGACTCCTCGACGACTCCCGCTCGGCGGGCATCCAGGCGGGCGGCGGCCCGGGTGATGAGCCGCGTCCGGGTCCAGCGCGCCATGACGCCGCGCCGTTCCAGTTCCATGACGAGGAGGAGGGCAAGGACGGGCACGAAGCTGCCGACGGCCGCGCCCCCGGCGAGGGCGAGGTACGGCGCGGCCGAGCGGGTCAGCCGCCCGAGCGCAGGCGCGGGCCGCCCGGTCGTCGCGTGGCAGACCGCGACGTGTACGGCCGCGCGGCCCGGTGTGGCGCCGTCCCCGCGCGCCGCCGGGAAGAGTACGAAGATGGCCAGCCCGGTCACCGCGTACGACAAGCTGGGCAGGATGTCCCTCAGGAGGGCATCGTCGGGCATCGGGCCACCCGTGACGAGCCGATAGGCCTGGACGGAGAGCAACCCGAACACCGGCGAGGCGAAGAACCACACCACGCCATCGAGCAGCATGGCGAGCGCCAGCCGGCCGACGGTGGGCGAGGCGAGGTCCTGGCGGGGCGCCGGCCATGGCCCCGGCAGCAGCCGCGCGGCCGGGCCCGCCAATGTCCAGCCGAGTCCGGCGCCGGCCGTATTGATGATCAGGTCGTCCAGGTCGAACAGCCGATACGCGCAGGGATAGAGGCCCCACAGGCCGGTGAGCTGGGTCAACTCGATCGCCAGCGAACCGGCGAGGGAGATCATCAGGGTGCGCGCCACGCCGAGCCCCTGCCGGTAGCGCAAGAAGAAGCCGAGCGGCACGAACAGGGCGACGTTGAACACGATCTGCAGCACCGACCTGCTGTACAGCGCGGCGGGCAGGCCTCGTCCTGCGTTCTCTCTGATCACGTCCTGGACGCTCGACAGCGGCTGCCAGCGCGGCGTCGCGAGGCTCTGCCGGATCGCGCAGAAGTCCGGCGTCACCTCAGGGAGCGGAAAGAGGGTGAAGGCCACCACGCCGCAGGCGTACAGGACGAGCACCGCCGTGACGAACCCCGACCATCGCCCGATTTGCCCGAAACGGCCGTATTGGCGGGACACGAAGGGCAGCAACAGCAGCGCGATGGCCAGCGGGGCGAGAAGCAGGGCGATTTTCGCCTGGGTCAGGTAGATCTCCACAAGCCGCGAAGTCTAGCTAAAGAGGACATACAGGCATATTTAAGGATGTAAGTGCGGCCCTCAGGGGACCTTCCTGGCGGACCATGCCGACGGCCCGCAGCGCTTGTTCAGCAGGAGGGCCGCGGCGAGCAGCGTGACCGCGATCCAGCCGAGGCAGAGGGCGGACCGGTCCACGGCGCCGGCCCGACTCCTGGGTTCACCTGGGTGATCTGCATCCCGGCGTTGGGGGTGAAGTGGTCGCGGATGAACCGCCCCACGTGCCCGGCAGCATCGCCACCATGTGGGGCGGCGCCAGGATCGGCCCTCGGGGAGATCGGACCGGATTCCGGCGGTACGCCATAAGGGCTTGCATTCGGTACCCAGGTACAGGTTTACCGTCTAGGTATGACCCAAGACATCACCGTTGACCTGGGATGGGCTCCCTCCGCCTGCACTCTGCCCACCGCCGAGCAGCCGCTCCGCGTGGCCGAGTTCGACGCCCTGTTCGCCGACGCGGTGCAGGGCGTGGCACGGCCGGAGCGCACCCGGCTGCGCCTGGAACTCGTCTTCAGCCCGGACAACGCCGCCCGGACCGCCGAACTGACGGCCCGGGAGAACGGCTGCTGCGTTGCGGTTGGTTGGATGAGGTCTGCTGGTCGGTCAGCCACCGTTCGGCCTACGGGCGCGGCTGGCGCGGACACCGGGCCGCTCGTGAGCAGGTTCTCTGCGTATACCGCGACTGAGCTGGTCACGGTCGGCCCGGTGTCCGCGGCGGCGGGCTTCACGCCGTAGGGCTTTACACGGATACCTACTGTCGAAGGTCCTGTCGAAGGTCGGTCGTCGCGGGACCGGCTGGGACGGCGGGGGTTCGAGGCCATGTCCAGGCGGAGCGCAGGATGAAGGCCAGGAGCAGCACCTCGATTCCGATGGAGAGGCCGTAGAAGGGGGCCCAGTCCCAGGACTCCCCTACCGCGTTGAACACCGAGTAGGGGATGTAGAGCGATGCAACGACGAGGTTCGTGGCGCGGTTCACCCGGGCGGGCAGCGTGATGGAGAGCATCACCATCAGGGCCGGGATCGCCACGGACGCGAGCATCATGGTCAACAACGTCGGGCTGATGTCGAACTCAAAGACGACGCCGGCACGGAGGTTGTCGATGACGCCAGGCTTGTGGAGGTGGAAGTAGTCGACGTAGATGTAGAGGAACATGAAGCTGGTCCATGTGGCGGCGAGCTTGGCCTGCACGGGGATCGGCGGGTTGTCGGGCAGGTTCGGAGTGTTCGTTCGGATGGTCATCGGTTCTCTTCCGAGAGGAGCGGTCCGTCCGCCGGAGTGGCGGCAGGTTGGGGCGTGCATACGCACGGGTTGGGTCGTTCTCGTCGGTCCGGTCGTCAGGCGGTGACGACGACCTTCCCTCGGGTGTGGCCGGCCGCGACGTAGCGGAGGGCGTGGGCTGCTTCGTTGACGTTGCGGGTGCTGCACACACCCGTCTCCTCGGCGCCAAACGCCTTGGCGATCTTTACGGCGAAGGAGCCCGCGCCGCCCGACGTGCCCGTGACCAGCACCGTCTGGTCCGGTCGAACGTTCGCGATCTTGCGCAATGCCTGCAACGCCGCCATGGCCGAGGTGGGCACCGCTGGCGCGTCCACGACCGACAGGTTGGCGGGCACGGACAAGAGGTTGTCCGCCGGGACGCAGGCGTACTCCGCGAGCGTTCCAGCGGTGCTCCGGCCGAACACCTCGTCGCCGGAGCGGAGAGCGGTGACATCCTTCCCGACCGCTGCCGTCACGCCAGCGAGGTCCCTGCCAGGGATGCCGTGGCGCGGCCGGCGGAGCCCGAACGCCAAGCGCACCACGTACGGCTCACCGGTCATGACGAAGTAGTTGCCAGGATGTACCGAGGCCGCGCCCACCTGGACGAGCACATCGCCTCGACCGGGCAGCGGTAGCCCGACCTCGGACGACTCGAGCACTGAGGGCGGCCCGCATCGTCGTCGCCCCGGCATTCGATCGCTGTTCGATTCCCACAGAATCCTCCTCGCGTCCGAGCTACGACTCTCGCTGGTTCGTACATCGTACGTCGTACGCTGTACTACGAGTAGTACGCTGTACCATGACCGTACGCTGGACGATTGTCAAGCCGTTCGAGGGAGCGAGGAGACCCGTTGTCTGTGAGGGAACGACGCCAGGTCGCGTCAGATGCGGGGCTGAGCAAGAAGCGGGTGGTGGTCGAGGCGGTCCGGCTCGCCGACCGCGAGGGGGTCGGCGAGCTGAGCATGCGCCGGCTGGCTCGCGCGCTCGGCGCGGGCGCGATGTCGCTCTACTACTACGTGGCGAGCAAGGAGGACTTGCTGGACGCCATGATCGACGTCGTGTTCGAGGAGATCGAGCTCCCGCCTGAAGAGACCGACTGGCAGTCAGCGATGCGACGGCGGGCGGTATCCGCCCGACAGGTTCTCGCACGCCATCCGTGGGCGATCGGCCTGATGGAGTCGCGGACATCGCCGGGGCCCGCGAACCTCCGCCACCGCGAAGCGGTCACCGCCTGCCTGCGGAGGGCTGGCTTCCCGGTCTTGATGGCGACGCACGCCAACTGGTTGCTCGACAGCTATGTCTACGGTTTCGCCCTGCAGGAATCCAGCCTGCCGTTCGACACCGCCGATGAGTTCGCGGACATGGCCGAGGGCGTCTTCCTGCCCCAGCTTCCTCCTGACGAGTTCCCCTACCTCAACGAGTCTGCCGCGGTGCTCGCCGCTGCCGGCTACGACCCGGCGGAGGAGTTCACCTTCGGCCTCGACCTCGTCCTAGCCGCCCTCGAGCCCCTGAGAGTGCCTACGTGAGCCTCCATCCGTGATGTCGTTATGTGATCGTGTGGATTTGTAGTGTTACCGCCAGTCTGCGGGTCCAGTTGTGCTGGGATGGCGCGGTGACTGAGCGCAAGCCGTACCCGAGCGACTTGACCGACGCTCGGTGGGCGTTGATCGAACCGGTCCTCACGGCATGGAAGGCCGCGCACCCCTCGGCCGGCGGCCACGAAGGCAACTACGCGCTGCGGGAGATCGTCAACGCGATCCGCTACCAGGGACGGACCGGCGTCCAATGGGACTATCTCCCGCACGATCTGCCGCCCAAGGGCGCGACGTACTACTACTTCGCCAAATGGCGCGACGACGGCACCGACAAGACGATCCATGACCTGCTGCGCTGGCACCCGTGCGAGAAGAAGGGCCGATTAGCCGACCCGAGCCTGGTCGTACTGGACACCCAAAGCGTCCACGTCGCGGCTGGCGTCCCCGCCACCACGACCGCCGGGACGTCGCCAAGAAGGTGCCGGGACGCAAGCGAGGCCTGGCCGTGGACGTGCTGGGCCTGGTCATCGCGGTCGTCGTGCTCGCGGCCTCAGCCCACGAGAACACGGCCGGGATCGCCCTGCTGGACCAGGCCGCCGTCGTCACCGAGGGCAGCGTGACCAAAGCGCTGGTCGACCAAGGGTTCAAGAACACGGTCGTCGCCCATGGCGCCAGCCTGGGGATCGCCGTGGACATCGTCGAACGCAACCCCGCCGACAAAGGCTTCGTGCCCCAGCCAGAACGATGGGTCGTCGAGCAGACCTACGGAATCTTGATGTTCCACCGGCGCCTGATCCGCGACTACGAGCACCGTCCAGCCAGTTCTGAATCACGGGTGTATCGGGCGATGACGGACGTGATGTCCCGGCGCCTGACCTCCGCGACCCCGTCCTGGCGGTGGACATGACCAGGCCCGATACCCGCCCGCCCGATCCCGGAACCTGGCTCCTGGACCGCCTCGATACCCGCGAACAGGCCCTGACCCGCCAGATCGAGCAGACCCAGACCGACATCGACTCCTGACCGCGCGGCTCAGTGAACTCAGCCAGGAGGCCGAGCATCTGCGGATCAGCCGCAAGACGCTCCTGTCCCTCGCTGAAGCGGACCCCGCTCCGGCCGAACCGGACGCGCCGCCGCTGGTCGGCTTCGATCATCCCGACTACCAGCAGATCCTCACCGTCTTCGACGAGACCGGCGGCTCGCTGCGCGCCCGCGACCTGGCTCTGGCGATGGACCTGCCCCTGACGCCCAACGGCATCCAAAACGTCCGCGCCAAGCTCAAACGCCTGACCAGCCGCGGCATCCTCATCGAAACCGAGCCCGGCTTGTTCACTCAGCCGTGACGACAGACCGAGCGGCGACCCATCGACCAGCAGACCTCATCCAACCGCAACGACGAAAAGGGCGTCAGCTCACGTAACGCACTCTGAGTCCGGGAGACGATGGTGATGGACCGCATCAGCCGCGAGGAGCTGCTCGCAGTCCTTGAGGCCGGGACCGTGCGACCGGCGGAGGCCCCGCCGGCCGGCGCCTTCGCCGCCACTGGGGTGGGGCGGCCGGCGTGAGACAGGACATCGACGGGCCGTACCTGCGCAGCGGACAGGTGGCCGAGCAGGCCGGGGTCAACCCGCAGACCTTGCGCTACTACGAGCGGCGTGGGCTGATCGCCGAACCGCGGCGCAGTACCGGCGGGCACCGCGCCTATCCGCCCGAGACCGTCACCCTGCTGACCGTGATCAAGGCCGCCCAGCGGCTCGGCTTCACCCTGGAGGAGGTGGCCGAGCTGATCGACACGGACCGTGGCGGGCCACCGCCGCGCAGCAGCGCCGCTGGTTTGACCTTGACGCTGCGTCAACTTCTAGCATCGGGGCCATGTCGATCACTGTTCTTGACACCTACTCCGCCATGCGGCGGATCCTGCTGGCCCCGGTCGCAGAGCGCGCCGACCTGCTGCGTTCGATGCTGGAGCCCAACAGCGGCATGTACCGCTACTACCCCGGCGAGGTCGACCTGGTGGCCATACACCTCCAAACGTCCGGGTTCCCCATCGACCGCGACGAGGAGCGTTGTCTCGACGCGCTCGAAACACTGGCGGCGGCCGGAGCCTGGGAGCGGATGCAACGCGCGCTCGACGACGCTCTCGCCGTACTGCTGGAGGCGACGCCGGGGCTGGAGGCCCCGGACATCACTGTGCTGTTCGTCCTCGGCGATCCGGCTGACAAGCACTTCATGGGTCCCTGCCTAGGAGTGACCGGCTTCGGCGGCATCTCGGGCAACATCGCCATCACGTTCTGGCCCTTCCCCGAGAACGTGGAGCGGCTGGAGGCCACCGCCGTGCACGAACTCCACCACAACCTGAGGTGGGCCCCGGGCGGGGTCGTGTGGGACCCGATGACCGTCACGGTCGGCGAGCACATCGTCGGCGAGGGCCTGGCCGACGCCTTCGCCCGCCAGCTCTACGGCGACGAGCTCGGCCCCGCCCGCATCGGCGTGCCGCACCTGCACGACGACGCGGTCTTCGACAAGGTGCTCACCGGGCTCGACGTGACAGGCATGCAGAACTTCACCGCCTGGGTGCACGGCGACCCCGGCGCCGAGCACCTCGGTGTCACCCCGGTGGGGCTGCCGATGGGCGCCGGGTACGCCGCGGGCAACCGGCTGGTCGACGCCTACCTGGCGGCGACCGGGCAGACGGCGGCGCAGGCCCTGCACGCCGACAGCTCGGAGATCATCGCAACCACGCTCCACCGCGGGTGACACTGGGACGATGGAGTGGACGATCCAGGAGCTCGCGACGAGGGCCGGCATCACCAGCCGCACCCTGCGTCACTACGACCGCGTCGGGCTCCTGGCCCCGTCCCGGGTCGGCGCGAACGGGTACCGCTACTACGACTCCACCGCGGTCTTCCGACTTCAGCGGATCCTGCTCATGCGCCGGCTCGGCATGGGCCTGCCCGCCATCGCCGAGGTCCTGGCCGACGAGGTGGACGCGTGCGACGGGCTCCGCGCCCACATCGCCGCGCTGGAGGAGGAACGGGACCGCGTAGATCGGCAGATCCGGTCCGCGCGTGACACGCTCGATGCCCTGCGGGCAGGGGTGGAACCGCAGATGGACGTCATGCTGGCGGGGTTCAACGACCGCTACAAGGACGACGTGATCTCACGCTGGGGCGAGCGCGCGTTCCAGGTGAGCAACGACTGGTGGCACGGCAAGACCTTTGACCAGCAGCGGGCCTGGAAACAGGCCGCCGAGGACCTCGTGGCCGCGTGGGTCGCCGCGGTGAAGACCGGGATCTCCCCGACCTCGGAACACGCTCAGTCACTGGCCGCCCGGCACGTCCGGTGGCTGAGCCAGATCCCGGGTACTCCCACGGCCGAGGGCGACCGGGAGCGCTCGATCGAGATGGTGAGATGCCTGGGGGACATGTACGCCGACGACCCCCGCTTCGCCGGCATGTACGACGACGCCGCGGGGGCGACGTTCGTCCGCGACGCACTGCAGGCGTACGCGCGGACCCGGATGTAGCTCGTGTGGTCCGCCGAAATGACCCTTTGCACGATCAAGGCAGCCAGGACTCGACGATGCGGGTGGAAGACCTGGCCGCCAGGCAATCGGTGGGCTTGCCGCTGACCGGCCTTGTCGCTGCCGGACCCGGCGCGGCTGCTCTCACTCGTGGCGCATCGCTCGGACGACCTCCCTCAGATGCGCGTGCAGTTCGTCCTCTCCGCCATCACCGAGGGCCGCCATGGCGGAGGGGAATGCATCGGTCAGGTCGACCATGACGTCGAGCACGACCTCGTCCACGAACTCGCGGAAGGACTCGGGCCCCGTCTTGGACCGCGCGCTGTCCAGCCGTGGTCCGTTCACCATGGTCCGGGCGATTCGGCGCAGGTCGCTCAAGGCAAGCTGCGTGTGCTGGTCCCAAGGCCGGCTCTCGTCAAAGCGCTGCTCGTCGAACTCTTCGATCTTCATCTTGACGATCGGGCGCTGTTGCGACGTCGCAGAGATATCAGGACGCATGACGATCCCTTCCGCGAGGTTGCCCGGGATGTCCGGCAGACCGAGCCGGCGCGGCACTTGGGTGGGGAATCGCAGAGGCAGGGCGTCCAGCTCGTGCCTGGGGCCCCTGCCGAGCAGGGGCACGACATCGAGTCCGGCGGAGGCCGCCACGGCTGCCACGTCGGTGTAGGGCAGCAAGAGGCCGGCGTCGTCGGGATGGTCGTGTCGGAGCACGTCGAAGAGCGCGAAACGCAGGTCCGGGCTGTACCAGACCCCGGTCTGCACCGCGCTGACCCCGGGCACCGGCGCGACTTCGGCGTGTGGATAGTGGCCGCCGTACAACTCCCCGTAGACACGCACCACCGTGCCGCCCAGAGACAACGCCGCCCTGGCCGCTTGCTCCAGTTCGGCGCGCAGCAGTTGCCAGCCGAAGAATGCCTCCTCTCCGCGCAGCCAGGCCTTGCGCTTGCCGACCCGGAACTCCCGGCCGTCATAGGCGATGACCAGCTGTGCTCCGTGAATCTTCTCAGTAGAGATCCAGGTGCCGTTGGCGGCGACGGCAGCGCTCGACGCAACCGGGATCTTGGGAAATGGCACATGACGCATGGCAGAAGTCTGGGTCCTCACCCGACGTCCCCGAAACTCCTTTTCGCTCCGGACACCGCGTGAGAGAGGACGGATCCTGTCGACAATGATCGGCCACACCGGCCGTCCGATCTGCAGTCGGGCTCATGGACGAGGGGGCAGGAGGCCTGCGTGGCACCGAGGTCATCGTCTCGGCGGATCTTGAGGGTGAACCGGGGCGAACGGCCCGTGCGCGAACGGGCCGGTATGCCAGGATGGGCCGCATGTCTTCCGATCTTGAGAGTTCCGCCGGGCCCGCAGACCAGGCTGTGGCCAACGACTACGACAGCTTCGCCGAGGCGTACGCGGCCGAGACGGAGTCCAACCTCATCAACGGCTATTACACCCGGCCCGCGATCCTGGACCTGGCCGGGGACGTGGCAGGGCGGCGGATCCTTGACGTCGGCTGCGGTGCCGGCCCGCTGCTCGCGGCGTTGCGCGACCGGGGTGCCATCGTGACCGGCGTCGACTCCAGCACGAAGATGCTGGAGCTCGCCAGGCAGCGGCTCGGCGACGGCGCGGTCCTGCTCCCGGCCGATCTACGCAGCCCCCTGCCGTTCCCCGACGGCGCGTTCGACGATGTCATCGTGTGCCTGGTGCTGCACTACCTGGAGGACTGGAAGGCACCGCTGGCCGAGCTGCGGCGCGTGCTGGCGCCCGGCGGCCGACTCATCGTGGCCGATAATCATCCCTTCGTCAGTCAGAAGCTGGCCGGTCCCGGTGCCAACTATTTCGCGACCCGCAAATGGTCCGAGGAGTTCACCTTCAGCGGTCAGAGCGCCGAGCTGACTTTCTGGCACCGGCCGCTGCACGCGATGACCGACGCTTTCACCGCAGCCGGCTTTCGGATAGCCGTCATCAGCGAACCGCGCCCCGCGCCAGGTGCCCGTGAACTCTTCCCCGACGAGTTTGCGAACTTCCCCTCCGGGGCCTTCCTGAGCTTCCTGTTCTTCGTCCTGGAGGCCGCCTAGCGCTGTGGCCGGAAACGATCACCGGGTTTTTGCTGCGTGATGGACGGTGAGGTCACCGTACGTCGACAGAAGCGCGGCGATGTCGCCGGGCTTGCCCCGGAGTGTGGCGTCCAGGAATGCGGCGCTGGCCGCGGCGGTGATATGCGGTCCCCGGGTGCGGCCCAATGAGCCGACGAGTGCGGGCATGGGTGGCATGTAGAGCGGCGCGTCAGTGAAGGTAAGATGCGCCGTACCAGGGACGGTGACCCGGTAGCTCGTCGTGGTGCTGAGCTTGAGGACCCGGGTGAGGCGTGGGATGTAGATCGGGTTCTCAGCTGGGTCCACAGGGTGGGTGAGCGCGAGTACTGGCTGGTGAAACGGTCGTGGGGCGGGGTCGTAGGGGAAGCCGTCCAGGTTGATGACGGCCACGAACCGGGGATCTTGGCGGGCGGCCTGCAAGGCGGAGCCTCCGCCTATGGAATGCCCGGTCGCCGCAGCCCGATCGGTGTCGAGGCGCCCGGTCAACGGGCCTGGGATATCGCCCCGGTCGAGACGGCCGAGCTGAGTGAGGGCGAAGCTGAGATCGGCGGCTCGAACCGCCGTCCAGCCGGCTGCCAGCCTCTCGTCCTCGGCCCGATCGCCGGTGGCTCTGATCCGCGTGCGGATCGTTCGGCCGTCGGCGACAGTGACAGCGGCCGAGTCGTAAGGGTGATCAAGAGCTGCGACGACGTAGCCGCGGCTGGCCAGTTCCTCTGCCCAGGCGGTGTTCTGGGTGCGCACTCCGCCCAGCCCGGGGGAGAACAGTACGAGGGGGAATCTTCCGCCTCCGTCGGCCACCGCCGCATCGAACACCGAGCTTGTGTGGGCGCGCGGAATCTCATCGAGCAGGAAGCCGGGCACGCCGAGGTAGTCGGCCAGGCCCTGGGAGACAACACGCGCCTCTTGTGCGGTGCGTCCGAGATACTGTGCCCGCTTGAGGTCCGCAGGGCTCTTCTGCGCGGGATACCAGAGTTGGACCACAACCGTGCGCCGGTCATCGGGCTCGGAGGTGGCGGTCTCGGGGCGATCCGGGTCGGTCCACTGCATCACGGTGGTGCCGACCGCGTACTGGCCCGACGGCTCGGGGAACACCGGCAGGGGTAGCGCCCACACGGCCACTGCGCCCCCCGCGATCAGAGCGAGGCACGCCGCCGATCCCGGCAGGGCCAGCCACCACCGGGCCCGCCACGCGGGTCGTCCGGTGGGCCGTCGCAGCAGTGGGGGAGCGGCGAACAGGAGCGCGATCGCGGCGCCTGCGAGTACAGGTAAGAGCTGCCAGCGCACCCCAAGCACGATCAGCGCCGCTCCGGACAGCACGACAGTCACCATCGCGGCGAGTGTGACCGGCCGGCGGGCGCCGACCGGGAACCAGCGGGCCAGTACCAGTGCAACGGCACCCAGAAAGACCAGAATCTCTAGGGGCGACATGCTAAGTCCCCCGACTGCCTCAGTCATTTGACCATCCTTGAGGAGGGACTGGTGTCGGCACATCCACCTCAAGTCGCCGGTTATGTGCCACCTAGGTCGGACTGCGCGGGTCATCTGACTACCTAGGTCGCATTACGCCGGTCACTTGCGCGGGGACCAGGATGAAGCAGCGGATCAGCTCCGAGAGGATGATCCGCGATGTTGCGGAGGGTGTTGGGACTGTCGAGCGAGTCCAGGAAGGCGTCGGCCGTCACCCGGACGGTCAGCGCCTTCCGGCCGACAGGGGGGTGGACCTGCGATGGGACCGGAACGCACGCCAAGCCGGTTCCACCACAGGTCCACCCCCGCATCGAGGAATTGTGGCGGGGCCGACAGGTCGATGCCTCTACGGAGCCGTACCTTCCTGACCCGCATATCCGTTGTTTCCTGCGCCGTCACTACCGGGGCCCCGGTAACGGGGATGGTGGAGTCGGCGGACGGGTCCGAGACCGGTCCCGGCGGTGACGACGAGGGCCTCCCGGGTGGGAGGCCCTCGCGGTGCCGGCGCCACGCCGGCGGGGCCTCACCTCATCCGGCGCGGGCCCGGCGTCCGGACATCAAGGTCACTGGAAGCGCCACAGCTGGGCGTCGTTGGGCGTGGTGCAGGTGAAGACCTTGGCCAGCGTCCCGAGGGTGTCCAGGCACAGGGTGGGGTCCAGGGCCGACCTCAGCTGGCCGAAGCCCACACCCGTGGACGGGATCTCCCCCTGGTGCAGCCAGCGCTCACCGGCCAGGCGGCTGGGGTCGCAGGTGTGCTGCACCACCTGCGCGCCGAACGCGGCGGACTCGTTCCTGACCTCGACGCACTTGCCGCTGCCCCGGTTGGCCAACTGGTAGACGAAGGCGCCGGAGCCGTCGACCGACAGCAGGGTCGGCAGCCACAGCTGGGCGTCGTTGCCCTTGCAGGTGATGCGCTGGAGCAGGGCGTTCTCGGCGGTGGAGGCATCCTTGACGTCCAGGCACTTGCTCTGCTCGGCCTCCTGCACCTTGAAGAAGCCGCCGAGGGCCAGCGGCCCCGGTCCCGGCGGAGGCGCCACCGGCCCTCCGGTCGGCTGCCCCGGCACCGACAGCGGCGCCGGCTGGTCGGAGGCGTTCGCGGCGGTCGGCACGAGACAGGCGGCCATGGAGATCGCCGCGGTCAACAGCAGCGGCGCCGCCGCCCGCCGCCCGGTCCGCGGCGCGGAGGAACGTCGTGCGCGTCCGGAGAAGATCTGGTTCATGTGCGTTTTCTCGCTTCCTGTTGCGGGTTTCGGTTGGTGTCGTGCTGGTGCTGGTCAGCTGCCTTCCTGCACCTGGAAGATGTGGTCGGCGACCAGCCCGTGGGCCTCGCGGTGCACCGCCGCGGCCGCCTCCGCCGACGGCGCTTCGACCAGGCAGAAGATCTTGCCCTGGCTCTCGTCGACCCAGTAGCGCAGGTAGCTGACGTCGTGTCGGCCCTGCTGCTGCAGGTCCGCCTTGTGCGCCTGGGCGACGTCGGTCATCGCGACGCCTTGGGCGATGGTGTGGACGTCCATGTAGAGCGGCATGCAGGGCCTCCCGTTCCGTGGTGAGTCCCGCCAACCGTAAGGACGGGGGCCGGGGGGCCGGATCGGGAGCGGTTCCCTATGTTGCGCCGCGCGTTGCCTAGATTTCCCGCGTGCTCAGGCTTCCGTGGTGGCCTGGATGTGCGCCTCGGTCAGGCCGAGGCGGACGGCCTCCTTGGCGGCGGCGGCCCGGCTGGGCGCGCCCAGCTTGGCGAGGATCGCCGAGACGTGGTGGCCGGCTGTCTTGACCGAGATGAAGAGCTCGGCGGCGATCTCGGCGTTGGAGTGCTGCGCGCAGACCAGGGCGAGCACCTCCCGCTCGCGCCGGGTCAGCCCGGAGGGATGCTCCCGCGTGGCCGCGCGCGGCCCGGCCGGTAGCGACCGGACGCCGAGCCTGCGCAACTCCTGCCTGACGATGCGCGCCGCGGGGAAGGCGCCGAGGTCAGTGAGGATCCGCAGGGCCTCGCGCAGCTCCGGCTCCCCGCTCGCGCCGCACAGGGCCAGCGCGGCGTCATAGCGGCAGCCCAGCTCGGTCCAGGCCCGCGCCGCCCTGGCCGGGTCGCCGTCGAGCTCCAGCCGGTACGGCTCGGGAAACGTTCCTTGCGGCGCGCGAGGGGAGCCGGTGCGCGCCAGCCAGACCGCGACCGCGCCGCGGTCCCAGGCGTCGGACGGAGCGGCGACGTCATGGGCCAGCTCCGCCTCGCGCCGCGCCTGGGCCGCCTTGCCCTCCAGCCAGTACGCCTCGGCCCGGGTCAGCCGTACAGGGACGATCTGCTGCGGCTCACCGGTGCGGTCGGCCAGGTCGGCCGCCTCGTCGAGGTGCTCCCAGACACCCGGTTCGCCGCGGCGGGCCAGGACCGAGCCGATCCTGCGCACCGTGCACATCCGGTTGGACGGGGACCGGCCCACTGTGGCCAGGATGCCGGCGCTGATCGCCAGCGACTCCTCCCAGCGTCCGGTGCGTTCCATGACGGTGGCCTGCTCGCCGCGCAGGCATGTCCCGTACGTGGGCAGGTCGTGCTCGTCGCAGTAGGCGATGCCCTGGGCCAGGCACCGTTCCGCCTCGGCGAAGCGCCGCCGGCCGCTGTGCATGGCGACCAGGTTCGTGAACGCCCGGCCCGCCTGGTCCTGGTGCCGCCCTGCCAGGGCGACCTCCAGCGCGCGGTGCATCCGGTCCTCCCACGCGCCGCCCCGGATCCAGGCGCACGCGGCCCGGGTGTTGAGCGCGTCGCTGAGCACGTCGGTGGCGCCGAGCCGCTCGGCCAGCTCCTGCGCCCGCAGCGCCAGGCCCTCGGCCATGTCGTGCTCGTAGCGCAGCATCCGGTGGTTGGCCAACGAGGCGTACGCCCAGGCCAGCTCGGTGCCGGGCCCGAGCGGTTCCAGGACGGACACCGCGGCCTCGGCGGCGGACACCTCGCCGTGGCACAGGTTCCACTTGATGCGTGACAGCCGTCGCAGCGCGGCGCCCTCCCGCAGCCGCTCGCCTGCCTGGCGCCACTGCGCCAGCGCGCGCTCGCACGCCTCGGCCGCGTCCTGCCACTGGTCGAGCAGCACCGCCTCGTCGGCCAGTCCTTCGCACAGCTCGGCCACGGTCGCGGCGTCCGCCTCGGCCGCGAAGCGCAGGGCTCGCCGGTACTGTGCCGCCGCCTCGCGGTGGGAGGCCAGCCACGCGGCGCGGCGGGCGGCGGCGGGAGCATGGCGCAGGACCGCGGCGGCGTTCCCCGCCGCCTCGGCGTGGAAGGCCATCCGGGCGTCGTCGTCACAGCCCAGCGCGGCCAGCGCCGCCAGGACCAGGCCGTGGATCGTGCGGCCCCGGCGTGCGGGCGCCGCCCCCTCCACCGCCAGCCGGGCGATCTCATGGCGGAAACGCAGCCATTCGCCGTCGCCGGTCACCAGCCCGCACGCCAGCAACTCGTCCACGGCCGGGGCCGGGCACGGGGTCACCGCCTCCAGCAGCCTCCACTCCACCCTGGTCCCGGTCAGCGCCGCGACGTCGAGCACCTGGCGGGCCGCGCTGCTGAGGCGCGCGGCGCGCGCCAGGACCGCGTCCCGCGCCGACCCGGGAACCTCGTGCATGCCGGCCTGGACGACCTCGGTCACGTAGAACGGGTTGCCGCCGGTCATCCGGTGCAGCGCGTCGGCGTCGGCGTCGCTTCCCCCGGCCAGCTCGCGTACCGCCTGGGTGGACAGGGGCGCCAGGCCGATGCGCCTGGTCGAGCGCTGCGAGGCCAGATCGCCCAGGGTGACGCGCAGCGGATCGGCGGCCGCCAGGCCGTCGTCGCGGTAGGTGGCGAGGAGCAGCAGCGCGCTGCCGCGCAGCCGCCGGCCGAGGAAGCGCAGCAGGTCGAGGGTGGCCTCGTCGGCCCAGTGGATGTCCTCCACCACGACCACGTCCAGCGTTCCCGGGTCGCCGACCTCGCGCAGCAGCCCCCGGAACAGCTCCTCACGTCCGGCGCCCGCGCGGCACAGCTCCAGCAACGGGCCGCCCAGCCGCTCGGCCAGGTCGAACAGCGGCCCCAGCGGGCGTGGAGTGAACAGCCCGTCACAGGCTCCCCACGACCACCGCGCCGCCGGCAGGTCCTGCTGGAACCGCTCGACCAGCGCCGACTTGCCGACGCCCGCCTCGCCCGCGACCAGGACCAGCCGCCCCTCACCACGCTCGGCCTCGGCCGCGTACTCGGCCAGCGACGCCAACGACGACTCCCGCTCCAGCAAGCGCATTCCCGTAGTATCCGTCAGCGCGGCGCGGCTGGTAAGGGATCTCCCGGTCCCCGTCAGGCCGGGGGCTGGTCGCCCGGCCCGGGTTCAGGCGGCAGCCGCCGCCACCAGCTTGCGTCACTCGGATCGGGGTCGGAGCTCGCCTTTGAACCGGTCGAGCAGGTGGGTCCGCAGCCCGGCGGCGTCATGCGGTGCCACGGATGTCACCCGGACATCCTGGGAGTCACGCCGGCGGCCGGGCGAGTTTGGCGGCCACGGCGTCGAGGACCCAGTCCAGGCCGGTCGCGAAGGATGTCTCAGCATCCACCTCCGTGCCGTCGTGCACGAACTTGGCCAGCGCGGGGAAGCGGCCCGTGGCCAGCATCCTCGTCACATGCGGGCCGGAGGCGAGCTGCCAGTCACGCTCGGACAGGCCCGTGGCGCGTTCGGCCCGCAGGTTCGCGATCTCGCGCCTGATCGCGCCGGTGAAGTAGGCGCTGACGGTCTCCACGGCGCGCATGACGGTCTCGAGGTCGGCGAGGCCGTCGAAGGCGGCCAGCGTGGCCTCAGTCACGGCGAGGGCGTTCGGGCCCAAGGCCGGACGGCCGCCGAGCAGGTCGGCCAGCCATTCGTGACGGAGGGTGGCCTGCCTGGTGCGGTGGGCGCGGACGCGCAGCACCTCCCGCCAGTCACCGGGCTGCTCCTCGGGGAGGATCTCGGCGTGGACCTCGTCCACCATGAGGTCGAACAGCTCCTCCTTGGTGGAGATGTATCCGTACAGTCGCATCGGGCCGGCCTCCAGCCGGGCGGCGACCTTGCGCAACGACACCGCCTCCAGCCCGCCCTCGTCGGCCAGCGCGATGGCGGCGGCAACGATTCGCTCCCGGTCGAGCGGCGCGGGGCGAGTCGGCGGCTCCGGCCGATCCCACACAGTCATGGTTACATCGTACTGTTGCGATACGCCGTAATAGGGCAATACAGTGTATCGATATGAGACATCGTATCGCCGTGATTGGGGGCGGCCCCGCCGGCCTCACCTTCGCCCGCGTCCTGCACCGCCACGATCACCCCGTCACCGTCCTCGAACGCGACCCCGCCCCCGACTCCCGTCCTCCGGGCGGCACGCTGGACCTGCACGAAGGGATGGGCCAGCTCGCGCTGGGCAAGGCGGGGCTGCTGGCGGAGTTCCAGGCGCTGTCCCGGCCCGAGGGGCAGGCCATGCGCATCCTGGACGCGGACGGGACCGTCCTCCGCGACTGGCAACCCCGTCCGGGTGACCGGGCCAATCCCGAGATCGACCGCGGGCAGCTCCGTGACCTGCTGCTCGGCCCCCTGGACGTTCAGTGGGGGCGGGGCGTGACGGAGGTGGTGCCGGAGACCCGGGACGGCGTGCTGGTCCGTTTCGCGGACGGGCGAGAGGAGACGTTCGACCTCGTGGTCGGCGCGGACGGCGCCTGGTCCCGGGTCCGCCCGGCGGTCTCGTCCGCGACGCCGCACTACACCGGCGTCACCTTGGTCGAGACGTCCCTGGACGACGTCGACACCCGCCACCCCGACCTCGCCCGGCTGATCGGCGACGGTTCCATGGCTGTGTACGGCGTGAACCGCGGCCTCGTCGCCCAGCGCAACAGCGGCGGCCACGTCAAGGTGTACGCCCAGTTCCGCGCGCCGCTGGAGCGGCACACGGACCTGGACCGGCATATGGGCCTGAACCGGCGCGCGGGCCTGGACGCGGGCCTGGAGGCGAGCCTGGACCTGGCCGACGTCGAGGCCGTGCGATCAAGCCTGCTGGCTCTGTTCGACGGCTGGGCCGCTCCCGTCCTCGACCTCCTCCGCCACGGCACCGCTTTCGTCCGCCGCCCCCTCTACGCCCTGCCCGTGTCCCACACCTGGGCCCACGTCCCCGGGGTGACGCTACTGGGCGACGCCGCCCACCTGATGCCCCCATTGGGGGTGGGCGCGAACCTCGCGATGCTGGAAGGCGCCGAACTCGCCGAGTCCGTCGCCGCCGCCCCCGGGCCTGGCGATCTGGACGAGGCCGTCCGCGTCTTCGAGGAACAGATGTGGGCACGGGCCGGCGGGTGGGCGAAGATCACGATGGCCGGTCTGGAACGCCTCGTGAGCCCGGACCCCACCGAAGCCCTCGCCTTCTTCGACGAAATCCAGCCATCCTGACTGTCAAACGCGAGAGCACCGGCACCAGCAGCTCGCCACGGCTTCACGGGGCAGCACGGCACCGCCGCGGTTCCTTCCGGCAGATACCGGGCTCAGTCGAGACAGCCGAGATGCGGGCGATACCGGCCATGAGCGGATCTTGAAGGCGCCGGCCTGGGCAGACGGCAGCTCGCACATAGGGTTGAGCACCGCCCCGACTTCCGAGATTCCGCATCCCGGGGCATCGGAGAGGCTCCAGCCCGCTTCCGGGACTACGAACATGATCGGCTCGTGGCCGCTTCTGGCCGTATCTCGGCCGGACTTGTCGATCGCCCCAACCCCCTACGGGGCCGGCCCCGACGGGCGACCGTCACGGCCCCGCCACGACCCCCGGAAGACGGGACGCGGCCGGGGCCGGGGGTCGGGCTCGACGTCATGAGCAAGCGGCAGGTGGAGTTGATGGGCGGCCCGGGCCGGGATCGCCGGCTACGGCCGCCGGTCCGGGGGCGTGTGCACGCTGACCTGTCGCACGTCGGTGGTGCCGAAAACCTGGATGCTCCTGCCTTCTTCCCAGGTCAAGTGTTGTCGTGGTGCTGATCCCGGGGGTGCCGTCGTCCTACCGGTAGGAGCCCTCGGCGAGGTCGGCGATCGCGCCGTCGCGCTGGGGACGCCAGCCGAGCTTGTCGCGTGCGGCGTCGCCGCTGACGCTCTGGTCGAGGGCGAGGGCGTCGGCGAACAGGGCGCCGAGCGCCTCACGCGCCTGGTCAAGCGGCCAGCCCTGCGGTTCAGCCTGGACACCGGCGGCGCGTCCGGCCGCGGAGGCGAGGTCGCGGACGGCGACCGCGGTCTCGGCCACACCGTGCCAGAGCGACCCGGCGGGTGCCCGCTCCACCGCGGCGACGAACAGGTCGGCGAGGTCGTCGACGTGCACCATGGGCCAGCGCGCCGCCTCTTCCCCGACGAACCTCGGCGCCGCGTGTTCGCGGGCCAGGTTCACCAGGAGAGCGGGAATGCCGCCACCCCGGCCGTGCACGATGCCCGGGCGGATCACCAGGGCGCGCACACCGCTCTCGGCGGTGTCGAGCACCTGACGCTCGATCGTCGGCCGGTATCCCACGATCGGGATGGGATTGGCAGGGGTGTTCTCGTCAACGGGGCCGGGTCCGGTGGCTCCCAGCACCCAGACACCGCTGGTGTAGACGAAAGCCCGCCCGGTACCGCGCAGCGGATCCGTCAGCGCGGCGATCGCGGCGGCGTCAGTCTCGGCGTCTCCGGTGGGCGTCGCCATGTTGATCACAGCGTCTATGTCGGGGGTCACCGCCTGGGTGAGCGAACGCGGATCGGTCAGGTCGCCGACACGCTTTTCACGCCCGTTCTCCGGGCGGTCGTCGGTGGCGCGGGTCAGTTCGACGATCTGGTGTCCGGCCTCGTCCAGATGGTCCGCGACCGCCGAGCCGAGGTAACCGCCGGCACCGATAAGCAAGATCTTCATCAAAGTCTCCCCTCGAAAATTTCGATGTCGAAAACTTAAATCACGGTGTTCGCAAGTGTCAAATCCTTCGATGTCTAAGTGTTAGCCTCTGTGCAAAGCCACGCTCAGGACAGCTCAGGACAGGACTCACGATGACGACCGACGGACTCCACGACGGAGTGGACGTGATCATCAGCCAGTGGCAGACGGCGCGCCCCGATCTGGACTGCTCACCGATGGAGATCATCGGTCGCCTGTCCCGGGTCTCCCGCCTCCTCGAACGCGCCATCAGGGACCACTTGTCCGCGTACGACATCGAGCCCTGGGAGTTCGATGTGCTGGCCACCCTGCTGCGCTCCGGGCCGCCCCACGTCCTCAACGCCGGCGAACTCAGCACGGCGGCGATGGTCAGCTCGGCCGCCCTGACCAACCGCATCGACCGGCTCGAGAAAAAGGGCCTGGTCGACCGCGCCGTCGATCCGGCCCACCGGCGCCGCGTCCTGATCTCCCTCACCGATCAAGGGCTGAGCCTGGTCAACAGGCTCGTCGAGCATCACGTCGCCAACGAGCGGCGGCTCCTGGAGGGCCTGAGCTCCGCCGACCGCGACCAGATCACCGTGCTCCTGCGCCGCCTGCTCGTCTCCCTCGGCGACACGGGGCCGGACACCTCCGCCACCGGCGCATGCTGAGAACGCGTCGCGTCACCGTCTCGCAGCTGGTCGCCGAGGTGGGCGAGCCATCTGAACCGTGATCACACCGGCGTGACGCGACGCGTTTCCGGGCGGCCGGATCGCCGGTCATCCGCGAAAAGTCCTGAGAGGAACCCGCGAAGTCCCGAGAAGGCGGGGAAGGCCGTCGTCAATGGAGGAGCGTTCAGCTCATTCCCGTTCGATCGGGAGGCGTGGAGGAGCGTCCGGCTCGATCGGGATGAGGGCGGCCGTGGAGACCGGAACTCCAGCGGTCGTGGTGGACGGCGGCCCACAGGGGGCGCCGATCCCGCCAGCCGTTCCGCTCGAGGTCGGGGACGGTCTCCAGGTGGGTCACCGGCCCCACGCACAGCCACGCGACGGGGCGGATCGGCGCGGGGATGGCGAGAAGGTCGTTCAGGAACGGCTCGCGGTAGAACGACACCCAGCCGACACCGAGATTCTCGGCGGTGGCGGCCAGCCAGAGATTCTGGATGGCCAGGCACACCGAGTACAGGCCCGCGTCGGCGATGGCGTGGCGGCCGAGAACGGCGGGGCCGCCCCGATCCGGGTCATAGGTGACCACGATCGACAGTGTGGACTCCAGCACTCCTTCGATCTTGATCCGGGCGAACCGCCGTACGGCGGAGGCGTCAAGGGTCGCGGCGAAGACCGCGCGTTCATGCTGGACGTGTCCGTGGAACGCGGCGCGGACGGCGGGGTCGCGCACGACGATGAAGTCCCAGGGCTGGGAGAGGCCGACGCTGGGCGCGGCGTGGGCCGCCGACAGGATCCGGTGCAGGGCCTCGTCGGGGACGGGTTCACCGGTGAACTGCGCGCGCACGTCACGGCGGCGGTGGATGACGTCGTAAAGCTGGCTGTCCATGGGCAGGCTCCCGCTGCGTTCGTGCCCCTTTGCGGGGCTATGAGCGCAAGGCCGGTCTTCGGACTCCCGGATCGACGCCTGACCACCCGCCTTCCCAGCCCTCGCGGGCCAGTGGCTGCGCATGCGCGCGTGGGCGGCGGCTCCCCGGTCACCGCGGCGGGCCCGTGCCGGAATCACACCGGCTTCCCGATTCTCCTCACCGACGCGAGGCACCTTGCAACAGTTCGCCGCTCAGTACGCTAGCGGATTCCCGACCTCACCGCGCCGCTCACCCGGCGACGGCCAGGGATCATGCGATAAGGACCGTCCCCCCGGGCATTCCAGCGAAAGGGGAGACCACCGTACGGGGTGAGAGCCCCGCAGAACCTCCGTGTCCGCCGGCGTGCGGAAGAACGCCAGGAAAGCACCGGTGAGCACGACGATCACGAAGCAGGAGATGAGCAGCTCGTCCACCGACCTCTTACCGGACCACAAGTTTCCGATTCAATAGGCGTCGGAGCGCAACAGGTCAGCTAGCCGGAGTGTCAGTGGGGGAGCGACCACCGGGACGTGGGGGTCGGGGGCGTCAGCCTGTTCTGGCCGGCCTGGGGCGGGCATTGCGCAGGCGGATGCCGCTCCAGCCCAGAGAGCTGGTGGTCACCGCATCCCAGAACGCCCAGAGGTTGTCCAGCACTCTGAGCTGGATCCCGGCCTCCTCGTGCAGCTGGGGCAGACTGCCGACCGGTTCGGGCGGGCCGAGCGGTTCGACGGGCTCGGTGGCGACCATCGCGTTCGGCACCGGCTCACCGATCGGGACGAACTTCTCCGCGGGCAGGCGGTAGCCGTACAGGCGCACGGTCAAGAACGCCTCCAGCCAGCCGTACTCGATCGCATGGATGCGCCGCCCGCAGCCGGCACCGATGATCCGTTCCCGGTCGGCGTCCGTCGTGTCCGGCACGGTCCAGGCCATGGCGCGCGGGCACTGGCGGGGAAACCAGTAGTCGGGACAGCGATCGGCCGACACAGCCCACACATATGCCTCCGGCTCTTGTGCGGTGGTTGCCACGTGGGGGACAAACCGGGTGATCTCCGGGTCCTCGGAGAAGTGCAGAACTTGACCTGGTCTGGGCCGCATGACCCGTGTCTACCATCGTGGCCCAAGGGCGAATCCCTTCCCGGAAGGTCGGTGTGGCAGGGAGGGTGGAGCGCTGGTCGGCGGGGCGGCCGTCGCGCAGGTGGTCGGTGGGGACGCGCCAGGCGGTGAGGCGGACCTGGCGTCCGCCTTCGGCGGGGCCGTGGACGACGTACTCGCCGATCGGTTGGGGGACGGCGTGGGGCGATGTGACGCTCACTGACGAGTGACCTGGTCGAGGGCGGCGGAGAGCTGTTTGAGCGCCTCGATGACCTGCTTCAGCCCGTCGAGGCCGAGCTCGTCCACCACCCGGTCCGCCAGTGCTTCCAGGTCGGGGTCGATCCGCTCTATCGCGGCCATGCCCTTCGCGGTGGGCCGCAGCAGCTTGGCCCTGCGATGGGCGGGGTTGGGCTCGTACTCGGCCAGGCCCTGGTCCACCAGCAGATCGGCGGTCCGCTGCACGCCCTGCCTGGTCAGCCCGCGGAGCCGGGCGATCTCGGCCACGGACATGGGCTTGTCGGGGACCGCGCTCAGTACCTGCCACCAGGCGACGGTCATCCCCGCCGGCTTGGCGAGCGTGTCGCCGGCGCCGAGGAACTGCCCGTTGAGGCGGTAGACGGTGAGCGCGGCCTCCGACAGCAGATCTCCTGTCTTGCTCATATGTCCGATGGTGCCATCAGCGCTTCGAAGGCCGAGGCGTCGTTGTGTGCGAACAGCCGGTGCCAGGCGTCTAGCACCTGGGGGGTGTACAGGTCCAGCTTGGCGAAAATCTCGCGGGCGAAGTCGACCGGTGCGGTGGGGGTGCCCGTGATGAGGTCTCCGTCGGTCACGGCGGGCGCTTCGACGTAGCGCTCCGCGCCGCCGTAGCCCTGCTGCGCCTGCAGGTACGGCAGCGCGGCGCTGGTGTGGCCCCGAGTGTCGAAGATCCCTTCGCGAGCCAGCCCGGCCGTCGCGCCGCAGATGGCCGCGACCGGCACGCCCGCTTCCAGTAGGTCGTGGGCCTTGCGGGCGAAGGGGGAGAGTTCGTCGCCTTCGTCCCAGAGTGCGGCGCCGGGCAGGATGAGCATCGCCGCGTCCTTGATGGAGTCGAGCGAGACGTCGGGGGTGACGCGCAGGCCGCCCATGGTGGTGATCGGGTCGGTCGTGAGACCGACGGTGACGAGCTCGTAGCGGCCGGGTTCCCTGTGGTGGTGGCCGTTTCTGATGTGGGCGGTGGCGTGTCCGGTCTCCCAGTCCGCCATGGTCTCGTATACCGCGTGGTAGATCTTGTTCATGACAGCATCTTGTCATAATGACAATATGCTGTCAATGAGCCGCGAGAAGACGGATCCGGCCGAGGTGTGGGGGAGGGCGGCCATGGATCGATCTTTGAGCCGCTGAGCCGGGAAAACTGCACGACCTCACCGGAGGGCCGTACGGCTGGGGGTGTCGTCGCCGAGAGAGGCCGTCGTCGCGGATCGTCGTCTCTCGCTGGATCCGATGGATTCTCGCGACCCAGGCGCTCTCGGGTCGCCCTCTCCGCATTTACATACATGATGCATGTATGTATTGTCGTCGGCGTCACCATCACCTGAAGAAGGGGCGGTCATGCGGGCGATACAGCAGTCGGCGTGGGGAGAGGCCGAGACCATGGCGTTGGTCGAGGTGGAGGAGCCTGCGCCGGTGTTCGGCGAGGTGCTGGTCAGGGTCATGGCGGCCGCGGTCAATCCGGTGGACGTCTTCACGCGCCGGGGGCAGGCGTACAACCGGGTGCTCGACCTGCCGTTCATCAACGGCTGGGACGTCCAGACCGCCGCGTTCCTGCGCACCTTTCCCGATTACGGGGTGGAGCTCGAATATCTCGTCGCGGCGCGGCTCGCGGTCTGGCGCAAGCAGGCGAAGGCGGTGGCGTGATGACCACGTACGTGCTGGTTCATGGGGCCTGGCACGGCGGCTGGTGCTGGCGGCACGTGTCCGCGCGGTTGCGAGAGGCCGGCCATGAGGTCCACACTCCGACGCTGACCGGTCTCGGCGAGCGGGCCCACCTGGCCGGCCCCGAGATCGGCCTGCGGACGCACGTGGACGACCTGCTGGGCCTGCTGAGGTATGAGGATCTGCGGGATGTCGTGCTCGTCGGGCACAGTTACGCCGGCTTGGTCGTGCGCGAGGCCGCCGACCGTGTGCCGGAACGCGTCTCCCAGATCGTCATGGTCGACGCCTGGGCGGGCCGGGACGGGGAGTCGCTGGACGATCTGGCTCCCGCGTTCTTCCTCGACTGGATCGAGTCGGTCACCGTGGACGGCATGATCCCGCCCTCCCCGGCGGCCGCCGTCGGCGTGACGGAACCGGATCAGGTGGCATGGCTGGAGCCCCGGCTGACGGCCCACCCCCGGCGAACGTTCTCCGAGCCGGCCCGGCTGTCCGGGGCCGTCGACGCGATCGCGTGCCGAGCGGTGCTCTGCACACCCGGCGGCCCCATGCCGTTCGCGCGGCTGGCGGACGAGAACGGCTGGGCGGCGACCGTCCTGGACGTCGGCCACGACGCCATGGTCACCGCACCGCAGGTGCTGGCGGACATCCTGCTGCAGCACGCGTACACGTCCTGAGCCGGGCGCAGGCCATGCGGTCCGCCACCGAAGTGAGGATCGGCCACCTGCTGCCGGCCCGGCTCACGCTCGGCACCGCGACACTGCCGCCTCCGCTCCGGCATCCGATCTTGTCGCGCGTCGACCCGCCGCCTTGGACCGGCTCGCCGATGGGCGCCTGATCGCGGGCCAGGTCCCGTCGCTGCCTCACGTGCAGGGCCCGTGACGGCTGGGAAACACGTCCGCCGCGCATGTCCTTCTATCCTTGGGCGTAGAACAGGAGGAGATACGCGGGTGGCAGGGAACACGAGTGTGCGCCGGAGCCAGCACGAGCGCACCAAGGCGACCATGGGCGCGCTGGTGGCGGCGGCGCGCGAGCTGTTCATCGCCGATGGTTTCTCCGCCACCGCGGTGGACGCGATCTGTGCCAGGGCCGGCGTGACACGTGGCGCTTTCTACCATCACTTCAGTAACAAGGAGCACATCTTCCGCGAGGTCTACGCCGCCGACCAGAAGGACCTCGCATTGATCGTCCGGCAGGCGTTCCAGGCCCAGCCGGATCCGTGGGACGGGATGTCGGCGGGCTGCCGGCGCCTGCTGGAGGCATCCCTCGAACCCGCCGTACGCCAGATCACGCTGGTCGAGGCGCCGGGCGCGCTCGGCTGGTCTGCCATGCGAGACATCCAGGCCGGATGCAAGGAGCAGATGCGGCGCGGGCTGGCCATCGCGATCGAGGCCGGGTGCATCCCCGATCGGCCGTTGGACCCCGCCACCTCGCTGCTGTACGGGGGGATCTGCGAGAGCGCCCTGGACATCGCACGGGCCTCGGATCAGCGGGCCGCGTTGGAGGACTCGCTGGCCGAACTCGACCTGGTGCTCGCCGGCGTCGCTCACCGTTCTGCTCCAGGCTGCGCGCACAACGAGCAGCGGGGTGCCGTCTGACCGCGCGGTCCTCCAGCTCCAGCTCCGTGAGCCGCCGTCCCTCCTCGGTCAGCCGTTCCGCCCTACGACCGCCTCGGTGGACTCGCGCATTCACTCAGCCGGCCTGTCCCTGACTGCGAATTCGTCGTAGGTCCGGGGACGGACGGGTGGGAGTGGTCGCGGCCGGGCTGGTCCGATCAAGGAGGGTTCGAAACCGTCAGGCCAGACGGTGCTCTCGTCGAAAACCACCCGTTTCAGGGAGGCGCCGGTCAGCACGGCTCCGCTCAGAGTGGCTCCGCGGAGATCGCTGTAATCGAGGCGGGCGCCACGCAGGTTGGCGTTACGCAGGTCAGCTTTGCTCAGATCGGTGGCGCGCAGGTCGATGCCCTCGGCGATGATGCCGGTCAGGACGGCGTCACGTAAATCGGCCTGGTAGAGGACCGCGTCGGGGAGGACCGCCCCGGCCAGCCGTACTCCAGTCAGATCTGCACGGGTCAGATCGGCTCCGACGAGGGAGGATTCGGTGAGATCGCTGAAATGGAGATCCACATCCTGGAGCCGGGCGGAGGCGAGGTTGGCCTTGGGCAGGACCACCCGGTCCAGACCAAGCACCTGGCCTCTCACTGATTGGCGGCGGCCGAGAACGGTGAGTGCCGCGTGGAGGTCCGGAGCTCGGAGGGAGAGGTTGACCGAATCGTCGGGGGTCGCGGCCGTGTGCTGGGCGTCCTGGGCGTTTCTGTGAGGGTGGCGGGTGCGGGTGCCGATGAATGCGGTGAGGATCTCGCCGATGGTGCGGCGGTCAGCTGCGGAGGAGTGGGCGATGCGTTCCAGGGCGTAGATGCCGCCGAGTCGGACGTCCACGCTGGAATCGCCCAGGTGGGCGATCGCGGCGGCGAACGATTCGGTGGCCTGGCCGTGGCGGCTGAGCTGGAGCTGGCGCCAGGTGAGGTAGGCGCCCATCAGAAGCACCAGGCCGCCTACTCCCTGGAGCAGGGCTGTACGGATGTTGTTCACGGCGGCCGCGTAGTCGGCCGGCGGTTGCGCGGATCCCAGGTCCCAGGCGAGCAGGTGACGGGGGAGCAGGATGGCACAGGCCAAGGCGGCCATGCCCAGGAGTGCGGTGACGATGAAGGGAGCCGAGAGCCGCTGGCGCCAGGACGCGCCGACGCGGGCGATCTTGTCCGTTCGGATGGGGTGGCGGGGGAGCGGGGGCGTGCGGTCTTCGATGCGCGTCATGGCCTCACCGAGGGTCGGGCTAGGAGGGTTGCATCGGTCGAGGCTCCACTGTCTCGTGGAGTCAACTATCTCGTGGAGTCAACGCGTTCAATCTAGATCCACGTGGCTCACCGGACCACATGGTTGGGGTGCCGTTAAGAAACGCGTCGGCCCGCGAGAAGTCTGAGCGCAGGAATCAGCGGTAGGAATGATCATGGGCAGCTGTCGCAGACAGTGGGTGAGTGTCTGCGGCTTCTGGCCTCGCACTCCCTGCGGAGCATGGACGGGAGACCTTCGGGGATGGCTGACTCCGCATGGTCACCTGCGATAACGATCTCGGTTCGCCGTGCGAGCGATCACGCAGCGTACAACCGCATGATTCGGTTCCGATGTTCCTCAGCCCCCGGATCCTGCAGGTGGTGCGCGACCTCGGCACGGCCCGGGTGACCGACCTCGCGGAACGGCAGCGCCGACAGAGGCCGCATCGATCGACTCGGCAGCGGGGTCTGAATCCAGCCCTTGGCGTCCGCCGCCGATATGGCGCTGTACCAGGCGTCGGCCATCTTGGCGTAGCCCGCGTCCGTCGGGTGCGCGTCGTTCTGCAGTCCGAGGGGCATCACCCGCAGCGAGGAGGGACGTGAGGGCCGTAGCCCACCCCAGTCCCCCGTCGCTCCGTTGAGGGAACAGACGGAGTAAGCCGAAAGGGTTAGTTAACAGGGCTGGTCAGAGCCCTTGATGGCAGCTCATGCAGCGGGCGGTGAGATCTGCTTCGACAGGGTGAGTCGCTCGGCGCGGGGGTACCGCTCAGGTCGTCTTCTCCGTGTCGGTGGGCAACGGACGGGAGGGGGTTGGCGCGTTGTTCAGTGCGGTGTTGGTGCGGCGGAGCATCGTGATGATGAGCACGGGGCCGATGGCGAGCAGGAGGGCGAGCGCGGCGTAACCGTAGGTGAGGCTGGTCATTGTGGCGATGGCGGCGACCAGGAGCGGGCCGCCCGCGTCGCCGAGTTCGCGTCCCAGTTCGGCGGCGCCCATGGTCTGGCCGAGGCGTTCGGTGGGGGTGGAGGCGGCCAGGGCGGCGAACCCCAAGGGAGTGATCAGGCCGGTTCCGGCGCCGATCAGAGCGGCGCCGGACAGCAGGCCGGGCAGGCCGGGCACCATGGCGCAGCCCAGGCCCGCGGCGGTGAGCAGCAGTCCTGCGGTGATGCCGCCGCGTGCGGTGATACGTCCCTCGTCGAGGGCGCGTCCGGTTCTGGGCTGGACGAGGGCGGCGCAGGCGGCGAGCACCGACACCGCCGCTCCGGTGGCGATGGTGCCCAGGCCGGCCGCGGCGCCGGTGACGGGCAGGAAGCCCACGCCGACCGACAGTGCGGCGGTCGCCGCGGCCAGTGCCGCGGTCGGGCCGAGGAAGGCCGGATCGGCGAGGCGTCTGGCCAGATCGAGCACCGTCTGCCGGGTCTTGGGCAGCGGGGGTACGGCCGGGACGGCGAGCAGGGCCCAGGCGGCGACCGCCACGCCGAGCACCGCCAGTACCGCGAACAGCAGCCGCATTCCTCCGGCCCACACCAGCACGCCGCCGAGCAGCGGGCCGAGGGTGTAGCCGATGGACTTGTGAAAGCCGTAGGAGCCGAAGGCGCGGCCGTGCTTGGCCGCCGGGTTGAGGCGGGCGACCAGTGCGGAGGCCGAGGGGGAGAAGGCGGAGGCCGCGGCGCCCTGTCCCAGGCGGGCCGCCCACAGCCAGCCGGGGCTGTCGGCGATGGCGTAGGCCGCCGAGGCGGCGGCGAAGGCGATGAGCCCGCCCAGCAGCACCGGGCGGGCTCCGATGCGGTCGGCGAGTGTGCCGAACAGCGGCTTGAGCAGCACCTCGGCCCCGTCGTACAGGGCCAGCAGGCCGCCCAGCACCAGCAGCGAGGTGACCGCGTCCTCGGAGAAGCCGCCGAGGTTGGCGGCGATGCCGTGCGCGCCGAAGGCGGTGGTGAACCCGGCCGCGTACAGCGGCCACATCTGCCGACGTGGCGCCGCCCGGGGAGCATCCGCCGAGTTCATGGATTCTCCGGTGATGTCTGGTGCAGGGCGCTGAACACCTTTTCCGCGTAGTCCTCGCAGGCCGCGACGCACTGCTTGAGTCGCTCGGCGGCCTCGGCCGCCTCGGGTGCCCCGAACACGTCCCGGGCCGTCAGGTCCCGGTGCCAGCGGCGCAGCCGCTCCAGGCTCTGCTCCTCTTCTTCCAGTTCGGCCAGCGTGAACTTGGCGTTGCGGATCTCCTTGGCCAGTTCCTGGTCGAACTTGCCGCAGTCGGCCAGGAACTCGGTCCAGTCCGCGGAGCGCGCGGCGGTGAACAGTGCCTGCAGGCGGGTGGCGTCCTCGGGACCATGGCCGGATGCGCGCATGGTGATGGCCTGGCCTTTGGCCTGTTCGGTGAGTTCCCGCACGCGTGCCAGACCGTGGGCGAAGACCGGCACGTCCGGTACCGTCCATACGCCCTGGCCGAGCGACACCGCGCCGATCTTGCGCAACTCCCGCCAGGCTGCCACTCGGTGCCGCGATGGCTCCGCGGGCAGTTTGATCACCAGGATCAGCCAGCCAACATCTGCCTTTACTGTCACACTGGGGAATGTAACATGGATTACATCCAGCTGGTGAGGGGGAGGGCTGGAGATGCGACGAAGGCGACAGCGGCGGCAGGGACGCAACGGTGTGAGTCTCCGAGCCCAACCGGGCCTGTCAGGCGGTGAGCACTCCGGTGCCGAGCGGGGTGAGGATGACGGCCGCCCCTCACCCGCCGGCCAACAGCGGTACATCATGATCGCGCCGCTGTCCGCTGTCCTGCCCGTGCTTGCGCGGCTGTGGGGACTGAGCGGTGGATCCGGCTATCTCACCATCGCGATGCTGGTGTTGCTGGAGAACTTCGGCGTCCCGGTGCCCGGCGAGACCGTGCTCATCGCCGGCGCGGCCTACGCCGGCCAGGGCCACCTCAACATCGTGGCCGTCGCCGCCGTGGCGTTCTTCGCCGCGGTGATCGGCGACAACATCGGCTATGGCATCGGCCGTGCCGGCGGCCGCCGCCTGGTCACCCGCTACGGCCGCTACCTGCTGTTGACCCCCGCCCGCTTCGCGCGAGCCGAACGGTTCGTCGCCCGCCACGGCACCAAGATCATCATTGGGGCGCGGTTCATCGAAGGTCTGCGCCAGCTCAACGGCGTCATCGCCGGCACCACTGGCATGCCCTGGCGCCGCTTCCTCACCTACAACGCCCTCGGCGCCGCCCTCTGGGTCGCCCTGTGGACAATCCTCGGCTCCTACGCCGGCCGCCACCTGGTCACCATCGAAGACGACCTGCGCCACTACCAGTGGTACGCCATCACGGCACTCGCCCTGCTCGTCGGCGCCTACGCGGGCCTCCACCTCGTCCGCCGACGACGACATGCCCGCCACGACCCCCGGTAGCCCTGACGGCGACCCGCCCACGGCGATCAGGCGCCGCCGGACGGTAAACGTACCGGCCTCGCCCGGCTGCGCCAGGCCAAGAAGGCCCGCCTGGCCGGCGTGCGAGGCGAGGGCCTCACCAGCCGCACCGTGTTCCTCGGCGTTCCTCGGCCGCATCGACCTGGGGCGCATCGAGCGGCACCGGGAGGACATCCCGCGGACCATCGGGTCGATCCGCACCGGCGCGGCCCGCGCCTGTGAGGTGATCCGGATGCTGTCGCGCGATGGCTGCCCAACCCCGTCCCGTGAGAGCCGGCCCGGTGTTCACGGGACGGGGCCGATCTGGGCTAGTTCCTGCTGGCGAGGGTGTGGGCGACCAGGGCGTTGGCGTGGCCGTGACCCAGGCCGTGCTCGGTCTTGAGCCGGCCGACGAGTTCCATGTGCTTGGTCAGGGGTGAGGCATTGATGAGGTCGATCCACTCCTGGACGGGGCGGCCGTACTTGGTCTCGATCGAGGGGAAGTAGCCGGCGGGGTTGCCCTTGACCGGTGTGGCCATGTTCTGCGGTCCTGTTCCGTCGGTGGTGGTCAGGCCAGGGTGGCGTGGATGATGTCGGCGCTGGTGGTGGCATCGGTCGCCAGGCCCTGGTGGTCGCCCGGGAAGACCAACGGCGCGGTGTCGAGCCGGTCGGCCAGCACCCGGGCCGACAGGGCGGGGACTCCGTCGCCGGAGGCGGTCCCGACGCCGACGGCGATCGGGACAGAGCCGGAGCGCAGCGCGGCGACGTCAGGGGTGAAGCGCAGTACGGGCAGCAGGATGTGGGACAGGAAGTGGTCCAGGTTGCCCTGGATGCGGCCCATCATCTCCAGCGCCTCGGGCGGCATCTGGGAGGGGTCGGGCATCGGGGGAGGGGTGGCGTTCTCCCCGTCGACGGTGGTGATGAACTTACCCATCGCCGCGCCGGCGCCGTGTTCGCGGTAGGTGTCGTGCACGTCCTGGAAGGCGGCTCGCCAGTGGTCGCGGTCGGGCAGCAGCTCGGGGAGCGGCGGCTCGTGGACGATCAGGGCGCGGACCTGTTCGGGATGGCGGGTGGCCAGGTCCAGGGCGGTGAGCGCGCCGCCGCTGTTGCCCAGCACGTAGGCGGGTTCGGCGGTCAGGGCGGCCAGCAGTCGGGAGGCGTCGGCGCTGAACACCGTGACGTCCTGGTCGGCGGGCGGTCCGGTCAACGGGCTGCGAGACAGACCGCGCTGGTCGTAGGTGACCACGGTGTAGCGGTCGGCCAGCACGGCCGCCAGGGCGGCCAGCGCTCCGGCGTCGGCGGGCGCGCCGGGGATCATCAGCAGCAGCGGCCCGGATCCCCGGACCTCGTAGTGCAGACGCGCACCGGGCACCTGGAGCATCTCGGTCTGGACATCGTTCATGAGGGTGTTCCGTTCTCGTCCGGTGGGGGTGGATCAGAGAGGGGGTGAGTCAGGCGGGCTGGTAGGTCAGGTCGAGGACGCCGTTGGCGAAGGTGGCCGACCGGGCCAGCTCCAGCGGGACCGGTGGGGTGTCCTCGGGGAACAGGCGCATGCCGGCGCCGACCACCAGCGGGTGGACCAGCAGCCGCAGCTCGTCCAGCAGACCGGCCGCCAGCAGGGTGCGGACCAGGCTGACGCTGCCCGACAGCGCGATCGTGCCGCCGGGCTGCTCCTTGAGCTCCTTCACCGCCGCGACCAGGTCGCCCTCGATCAGGGTGGAGTTGTCCCAGGTGACCTGGGTCAGGGTCGTGGAGGCCACGACCTTGCCGATGCCGTTGATCGCGTCGGCCATCTCACCGGTCTGGTGCGGCCACACCGCGGCGAACGCCTCGTAGGTGACCCGGCCCAGCAGCAGCGTGTCGGCCTCGGCGTACATCTGACCGACCACCGCACCCATCTCCTCGCTCAGGTACGGGAAGTGCCACCTCTCCGGCGCCTCCACCACGCCGTCCAGCGAGATGAACAGCCCAGCCGCGATCTTCCGCGCCGTAAGGCCGTCAGTCATGCGATCACTCCTCACACATCACCAGGTGAACCGGCCGGGTGGCCGAACGAGCAGCAAGCTTGTCTTTTACAAGCATGCTTTGTCAACTGAAGTTCGCTATAGGATGTGCAGCATGACGGCTCGTGAGTACGGACAGTTCTGCGGCCTGGCCCGCGCGTTGGAGATGGTCGGCGAACGCTGGATGCTGCTGATCGTCCGCAACCTGCTGTCGGGGCCCCAGCGCTACGGCGACCTGCGCAAGGGCTTGCCCGCCATCCCGACCAACATCCTGTCGACCCGCCTCAAACGACTCGAGGAGGCGGGCCTGGCCTCCCGCCGCGCGCTGCCCCACCCCGAGCGCGCGGTCGTCTATGAGCTCACCGACTACGGACGCGATCTGGAACCGGCGCTGATCGCGCTCGGCCGCTGGGGCGCCCGCACGATGACCGAGCCCCGCCCCGGCGAGGCCATCACCGCCGAATCGGTGGCCATGGCCTTCCGCACCACCTACCGCCCGGAGGCGGCCCGGGACACCACCGTCGGCTATGAGGTGCGCATGGGCGAGTTCACCCTCCGCCTGCAGATCACCGTCGGAGCCCTGACGGTCGGCATCGGTCCGCACCCGGCCCCGGACCTCATCATCGAAAGGCTGAACGACCAGGGGATCCACGCGCTGATGACCGGTGCCAAGACCCCCGACCAAGCACTCACCGACGGCAGCGTGCGGGTGGAGGGCGATCCCGCGCTTCTCCACCGGTTCGTCCAGGCGTTTCGCTTCTGACCAGCCATCCGGCGGGACGCCGCCGGTCTGCCGCACCTGCCCTCCTACCGGTTCCACCTGGGGCGCGCCCTCCGACCGGCTCCACCCGGGGCGCGGCCAAGGTAAGCCCAAAACCCACAAACGCGATCTTGATTGAGCGAGTCGATGCAGGTCGGCCGCATTGCTCCTGGGACCCCGAGAGGTGGCGCGCGTCCGCCGGAGGCGCTCGGCTCACTGGTCCGTCACGGGGCCGGCCCGCGACCTCGCCGGCTGGAAACGAGTCGGAGCCGGCGACCGATGACCCCATTGAGTGTGGCCTTCCCGGCACGGAGGTTCCGGGGGAGGGGGCGGGAGGACGCCGGAGAGCGCGCTGGAGGTGACGGTTCTGGCCGGACGGGACGATCTCACCCCGGCGGGCGCGAACGCCGAGGCCGTGGCCGGTGAGCGGCACGTGGCCGCCGAGCCCCTCGCCGTCGCCGGTAAGCGGTACGCGGCCTTCATCTCCTATTCGCGGAGCGCCCGGGGAGCGTTCGCCCCCGCCATCCAGCGGGGGCTGCAGCAGCTGGCCAGGCCCTGGCATCGCCGGCGGGCGCTGGAGGTCTTCCGGGACACGACCGGCCTGGCAGTCACCGCGGAGCTGTGGCCCAGCATCCGCTCCAACCTCGACAGGTCCGCCTGGTTCGTCCTCCTGGCTTCACCGGAGTCCGCCCGGTCCAGGTGGGTCGGCAAGGAGATCGGCCGGTGGATCGAGGTCAAGAGGCCACAGACGATCATGATCGTGGTGACCGACGGGGGCTGCGTCTGGGACGAGGCGGCCGGCGACTTCGACCGCGCGGCCTCCACCGCCGTCCATCCGGCGCTGCACGGCGTCTTCGGCGTCGAACCCCGCTACCTGGACATGAGATGGGCGCACGAGGACGTCCATCTGACCCTGCGGAACGCGTCCTTCCGCGGCGCGATCGCGGAACTGGCCGCGCCCATGCACGGCCTCGCCAAGGACGAGCTCGAAGGCGAGGACGTCCGGGCGCAGCGCCGGAGGGTCCAGGTGATCACCGGCTCGGTGCTGGCGATGGCGGTGCTGCTCGTCCTGTCCGTCGTGGCGGGCCTGATCGCGGTCCAGCAGCGTGACCTGGCGGAGGTCAGGCGCCAGGACGCCCTGTCACGCCAACTGGCGGCGCGGAGCGAGAACCTCGACGACACCGACCCCGTCCTGTCCCGGCTGCTCGCCGTGGCCGGGTGGCGGATCACGCAGACACCGGACGCCCACGCCGGTCTGCTGAACGCGCTCGCCAACCCCTCGGTGGGCGGTTTCCCCGGCCACAGCGGGAAGCTCAACGGAGCCGCGTTCAGTCCTGACGGCCGGTCCCTCGCCACGACGGGGGAGGACGGCACGGTCAGGTTGTGGGATCCCGTCACCCGTCGGCAGCTCGGGCAGCCCCTCACCGGCCACAGCGGCCCGGCCCAGGACGTGGCGTTCAGCCCCGACGGCCGGTCCCTCGCCACGACGGGGGAGGACGGCACGGTCAGGTTGTGGGATCCCGTCACCCGTCGGCAGCTCGGGCAGCCCCTCACCGGCCACAGCGGCGCGGTCTACGGGGTGGCGTTCAGCCCCGACGGGCGGACGCTCGCCAGCGCCGGGGTCGACGGTTCCGTCAGGTTGTGGGACCCCGCCACCCGCCGCGGGCTCGGGCGTCCGCTCGGCAACCCCGGTCCGGTGTACGACGTGGCGTTCGGCCCCGACGGCCGCACCCTCGCGACGGGAGGCAACGACAAGGTCGTCTGGCTGTGGGACGCGGTCACCCGCCGCCGGCTCGGCCGCCCGCTCTCCGGGCACACCGAGACGGTGCTGCGGGTGGCGTTCAGTCCCGATGGGAAGACGCTGGCCAGCGCGGGGGACGACGGCACGGTCAGGCTGTGGGATCCAGTCACCCACCGGCAACTCGGGAAGGCCCTCACCGGCCACACCGACAACGTCATCTGGGAGGTGAGATTCAGCCCCGACGGCCGGTCCCTGGCCAGCGTGGGAGGCGACGGCACGGTCAGGCTGTGGGATCCGGCCACCCACCGGCAACTCGGGGAGGCACTCACCGGCCACACCGACCAGGCCAGGGCCATGGCGTTCAGCCCCGACGGCGGGACCTTGGCCAGCGCGGGTAACGACGGCATGATCAGGCTGTGGAATCCCGCCGTCCGTCGCCAGCTCGGGTGGCCCCTCACCGGTCATGCCGGCCCGATCAGGGCGTTGACCTTCAGCCCCGACGGCAGGACCCTCGCCACCGCCGGGGACGACAAGACGGTCAGGCTGTGGGACCCCGTCACCCGTGAGGAGACCGCCGCGCCGCTCACGGGTCACACCGACGCCGTCCTGGGGGTGGCGTTCAGCCCGGACGGCCGTGTGCTCGCCGGCGCCGGAGGGGACCGGACCGTACTGCTCTGGGACGCCACCACCGGGCGGCGGATCGGGGCGCCGCTCACCGGGCACTCCGGCCCGGTGTACGACGTGGCGTTCGGTTCCGGCGGGCGGGTCCTGGCAAGCGCGGGCGCCGACGGGACGGTCAGGCTGTGGGACGTGCGGACGCACCGGCCGCTGGGCCAACCGCTCACCGGGCACACCGACACGATCTGGACGGTGACCTTCAGCCCCGACGGAAGGACCCTCGCCACCGGCGGCCTCGACACCACGATCAGGTTCTGGGACGCCGCCACCGGGCGGCGGATCGGGGCGCCGCTCACCGGGCACCCCGGTCCGGTGTACGACCTGGCCTTCAGCCCCGACGGCAGGACCCTCGCCGGCGCCGGAGTCGACGGGACGGTCAGGTTGTGGGACGTGCGGACGCGCCGGCCGCTGGGCCAACCGCTCACCGGGCACACGGGCACGGTGTTGCGGGTGGCGTTCAGCCGGGACGGACAGCTGCTCGCCAGCACCGGGGTCGACGGGACGATCAGGTTCTGGGACCCCGAGGCGTACCGGCAGATCGGCCGGCCGATGACCGGCTCCGGCGGCTCGTCCCTGGGGGTGGTGTTCAGCCCCGACGGCCGTACCCTCGCGACCGCGGGCGAGGACGGCGCCGCGCGGTTGTGGGGGACCGCGGCGGCGGCCGACCCGGTGGCGCTGCTCTGCGCGACGGCGGGCCGTACTCTCACCGACGCCGAGTGGAGCCTGTACCTGAAGGACGAGCCGCGCCGGCCCATCTGTCCATAGTGCGGTGATCGGAAAGGTTCACCGGGTCTGACCGGTTACGCCACCAGGCGTCGGGGGTGGTGCCGGCCCGACAAAGGTTTCCGGCCACGGCCTTACGACCTCGTGCATGATCAGCCGTGGCCTCTGAGGTCCTGGTCCGTCGGGCCCCCGACCCACCTGGCACGGGCAGCCCCTTGAATGGGCCTATGCCATCGGTGATCTGCCTGGCCGCGCCGGCGCTCCTGGGGCTCATCGTGGTCCAGCGCGAGCGACTCGTGCACGCCCTGCGGGAGCGCAACGACGTACTGGAACGCGCCCACGAGCTGACCGCCTCACGGGCCCGACTGCTCGAACGTTCCCGGATCGCCCAGGAGATGCACGACCTGATCGGCCACCGGCTCGGCCTCATCTCCCTGTACGCCGGAGGGCTGGAGCTGAGCGCCGCTCCTCCGCTGGCCGAGCGCGCACGACTGGTGCGGGAGCACCGGGCGGTACGGATAGCCGCGCATCGGCTGGTCCGCGAGGCGCTGACCAACCTCCATCGGCACGCGCCTGGAGCGGCGTGCCGGGTGGAGGTGCGGCACGAGCCGCACGAGCTGGTCCTCGCCGTGGAGAACGGGCCCTCGCCCGGCACGGCCGACAGCGGGTCGGGGAGCGGCCTGGCCGGGCTCGGGGAGCGGGTACGCCTGCTGGGCGGCACGTTCACCGCCGGTCAGCCGCCCGGAGGCGGCTTCCGGATCCTGGCCCGGTTGCCCTGGGACGGAGCCGCCTGCACCGGATCGGCGGTGAGCCCGCCCCACCTACGCCGACCGCCCTGCCGCACGGCAGCTCGCGTGCCGGGCTCGCGCTGGCGCACGCGGCCGGGACAGCGGCGGTGGCGGTGCTCCTCGGCACCGCCCTGGCCTACCTGCCGTTGCCGTCACGGGCAACCATGATCGACATCGGGATGGCCGACACCGCGCTGCGCCGCGCCGTCGGGACGTCGGAGCCGATCGCCGAACTGGCCGCCGCCGGCCACGAGCCGCCCCGCCCCGAAGGCACCCGCTGCTGGTACTTCTACGCCGGCTACGACATCACCGCCGACCCGGTCCGCATCGTCCGCTACTGCCTGGCCGGCGAGCGCATCGTGGACAAGCGGCTCATCAGCGTGCGCGTGGGCCTGGAGAATGACGTGCGCGTGGGCCCGGGAGAATGAGCGGCATGCCTATCCGCGTCCTGCTCTCCGACGACGAAGCCCTGCTGCGCACCGGTGTCCGTCTGATCCTGGAACACGCCGACGACATCGCGGTCGTGGCCGAGGCATCCGACGGCGCGGAAGCCGTCGCCGCCGCCCTGAAGCACCAGGTGGACGTGGCGCTGCTGGACATCCGCATGCCCGGCATGGACGGCCTGGCCGCCGTCGCCGAACTGTCCCGCACCGTCCCAACCGTCAAGTCCATCATGCTGACCACGTCCGGCGAGGAGGAGAACCTCGCCGGCGCGCTGCGAGCGGGCGCGGCGGGCTTCCTCCTCAAGGACACCGGCCCGCAAGAACTCGTCCACGCCGTGCGCACCGTCGCCGACGGCCACGCCATCCTCGCCCCACAGCTCACCCGCCGCATCCTCGACCGCTACCTCCAGCGCGAGAACCGACGGGCCGGCGAGCTCATCGCCGTCCTGTCCGAGCGGGAGCGCGAGGTGCTCGTGCTGGTCGGCGCCGGTCACTCCAACGCCGAGATCGCCAAAGACCTGTTCATGGGCGAGGGCACGGTCAAGACCCACGTCAGCCGCATCCTCACCAAGCTCGGCTGCGGCAATCGAGTCCAGGCGGCGATCATCGCCCACGACGCCGGAATCCTGCCCGATCGTTGACACGCAAGACCCGATCGGCAGATGTGCGGCCACCCCGGCGTTCTCCAAGCTTGAAAGCACGTTCCCGACCGTCACTGGCCTGCTGGCCGCTTCCTCCATGGGCCTCGGCCTGCTCACTCCGCTGTCCGCCGCCCCCGAATGGTGCCCCACCGTTCCCGGCCACACCGTCGAGTGCGGCAGCGTGGGAGCGCCCGCTCCTGTCCGGCCGCCCCGAACTCGGCACCACCTCCGTCGGATACGCCCTGGTACGGCGGGGCCGCCACGCCCAGCCCGCCGCCGGAACCGTGATGGTGAACCCCGGTGGCCCCGGCCAGAGCACGATCGGTGTGACCGCGCAGTTCACCGCCGTCCTCGCCCCTCTCATCTCCGACCACGACCTGTTGCTCATCGACACCCGCGGTACCGGTCACTCAGGCCCGATCACCTGCGGCACCAGCCAACCCTACGGACGCTCCTCGGTCGACGCCGTGGCCGCCTGCGCCGCGAAGCTCGGCCCCAAAGCCGCCGCGTACACCAGCACGGCCATCGCCGACGACTTCGAGGCCGTGCGCACCACGCTCGGCATCGAGAAGGTCTCGCTGTACGGCCTGTCCTACGGGACCTACCTCATGTCCATCTACGCCCAGCGATACCCGGCCGCCGTCCGCTCGATCGTGTTGTCCGGAGGCATCCCGCTCAACAACGACCCGCTCTGGCGCGACACCGGCCAGGCCGGCTCCGACAACCTCCGCCTGGTCTGCGCGCGCAGTCGCGCCTGCGACGGCGCCGCCGCCGTACGAGACCTGACCACGACGGCGAAGCGCCTGCGTGCCAAGCCCATTACGTTCACCGCCGGCGGCAAGAACACCACCTTCGGCGAGCCGGAGCTGTCCATCCTGGCCGGCAGTGGTGCCTCCTCCATGCTCGGCGCCCAACCGGGGATCGTCCCGACCCTCGGCAAGCTACCCAAGGCCCTGCACGCCTCGGTCCGCGGCGACTACACCCGGCTCAAGGAGCTCGCATCGGCGCTTTTCTTCCAGTCCGACGATGACGCCGCCCTCCACACCGCCGTGACCTGCAACGACTACCGCCGTCCCTGGTCGGTCGAGGCGTCGCCCACCGAGCGTGAGCGGCAGTTCGAGCGTGCCTTCCGTGCGGCGCGCGGTCAGTTCGGCGCCTTCCGCCCGCTCGGCCACGGTGCCTCGACCATGACCTCCGCCTGCCTGAAGTGGCCGGCCCACCGGCCCTACACCTCGACCGGGCACTTCCCCGACGTGCCCGTCCTCGGCGTCGCCGCCGACCTCGACGCCACAACCTCCGTACACGCCACCCGTCAGGCCGCCCGCCAGTACCGCGACGCCACCTTCCTCAAGGTGCCCAACATGGGGCACGTGGCCGAATACGACCCGAGCGGCTGCGTGGCCGGGATCACTTCCGGATTCATCCGCCACGGCAAGCTCGGCGACACCGCATGCCTGGCCGCGATCCCGCCCGTGAAGGTGGAGCCGGTGACAAACTCGAAGCGGTGACCCGCCCCCAGGTACGGCGCCACCTGAGAAGTAACCCCTGAGTTCCGGCAGGCCTCTCCATGCTGGTCCGCCCCAGGACCACCTCGGAGGAACCGCCGCCGGACTCGGGTGGCGTCCACCGCCGCGACGGCCGCATCTACGGGTGGGCCGCCCAGCGCGGCGTCCCCGTCGGCATGAACGCCGGCGGCCTGTGGTTCTCCGGCGCGGACGCCCCCTGGCTGTCGGACTGGGACCGGATGGTGTTCGCCACCTGCCGGCCCAGCTACCACATGCGGCAGAACCCGGTCGGGCAGTGGGCGCTCCGCGCGGTGCCCACCGTGGAATCCGGTAACTGACAGCGGGGAGACCGAGGATCCTGACGGGCACGGCCCCTTTCAGGGAAGCCACTCCTGAAGTCCGGTGAGATGCCCGAGTTCTGACTCGATGCGCTGCCTGTCGCTGGTGGTGAGCTCCAGACCGCGCAAATCGGCGCTCCATGGATCGGTGGGCTCGCCGAGGACCATGGCCAGGTCAATGAGGTGGCACAGGGCGATGGCCCGCTCGACCACCGGGGCGTCCGCGCCATGCCTGCGCACCGCGGACTTGAGCGCGCGGAAAGCCTGCAGGTCGTCATTCTTGAACTCGCGCAGAATCCGGGCGTTGTCGAGCGCCTTGGCCAGACCTGTCAGCTTCTTCGAGCCGCCGTACTCCACGTCGGCAGGCTCGCCACGCTGGATGAATATGATCGAGTTCCCGGACGGATCGATCAGTGTGAACCGGGACGCGCCTGGCCGGTAGCGGGTGATCCGCGGCAGGCCTGAACTCAGCACCTTGCCATAGACCTGGCGCATCGCCGCGACGAACGCCGCGTGGTACGGCGCCACGGCGTCGACCATGACCAGGCACCCTCCGGACTCCTCCCGGGCCGGATCCAGACTCTTGGGCGCCGGACCGAAGTGCAGTTGGAATCCGCTCCACTGCAGCGCCAGGTAGACATAGGGCTTGCTCTGCTTGTGGGTCGCCTGGAACCCCAGCGCCTCGTAGAACGCCAAGGTCTCCTCGACCGACGCGCACGGCATCAACGGCACCGTCGTCTCGTTCGGCCGAACCGAAATCTCACTCACGTCATTCCACCTCCCAGGTCGTCCGACGATGCTTGCACCCTGCGGCGAACCTCGCACATGGATCGTTCCAGCGAGTCAGGCATTCGTGAGGTATATCGAACTAAAGGGCATACCACCGGAATGCGGCGGAAACAGGCCACCCCTTTTTTTGACCTGCGGCATTGCGTTCCTGGAGGTGCTGCTGTCAGGTATCCGCGGTCCGCCCGCCCACCGTTCCACATGGCCACCTCGGGTGACACCGGCCACCGTTTTGGCCATGTTGGCCGGCACACGGCCAGATACCGCGTCACCTCACAGACCGCGAAGAACAGCTGTTGGGGTGTCACGGGAATACGGCTGAAACGGGCCGTCGGAGAATGACCAAACAGAAATCGGTGCACTGTCCGGTGTTTGGCCATCCGGTGTATGGCCAAAGGGCAACGCCGGCGCGCCACCTCCGGTCAGGCATCCTGGGCCGGGTCGCGGTCGGTCTCCTCGCGGATCAGACGGCCGGTCCCCTCCGCTGTCGTCTCCAGCCGTCACCCGTCCGGCCACACATGGGCGGCCGCAGGATCGACCACCACAGCCCCACCCAGCCGAGGGGTTTCGGTGAAGGTCGCCTCGTGGAAATTGGCGTACCCGGTGAAGGTCGCCTTGTTGAACCAGGCGCCCCTGGTGAAGGCCGCCCTGGTGAACCCGGCGTCGGTGACGTGGCCGTCGGTCAGGTCGAAGTCGATGAGGGTGGCACCGGTCAGGTCCAGGCGCATCCCCTCCCAGAAGGTCGGTGCGGCCGGGAGGGTGGAGCGCTGGTCTGCGGGGCGTTAACAACAGGCACATCGACTCGGGAGGAAGGACGGCGCGGCAGTAACGGCATGTCCTCCATTCCAGCCGCCCGCGGCCCACATCCGTCCGGACGCTACATGATCGTTATCGGGCAGCTCGGACAGAGCCGACGCACTGTCCGGTATGACGCCGAAACATCGCAGGCAGCGGCTGCTACCGCCAAGCTCCCCGAAGGCCGGCGGCCGGCCGTCACTCGGGGCGGAGGTTGGCGGGGAGTGCGGCGGCAGGAGTGAAGCCGAGCGAGCCCACGTTGAGTCCCGGATCGAAGCTCTGGCTTTGGCCTGGCAGGACTACGGCCAGGGGCACCACTGGTCCCGGCAGTTTCGGCCGCTCCAGAGCACCACTCCGGCCGATGTCTCGTTGCGCACGCCGGTGACCACGGTGTCGTCCGGGAGGTTGTGGCACTCGTCGTCGAGCGGGATGACGATGGTCTCGGATCCAGTGGTCAGGGTGACGGTGTCGCTCATGTCGTTCCCTCTCCTGTTCCGCCGCAGGGAGCGTGCGCGTGCACGCCCTGGGCGTCACGTTCCAGTGGGAAGAACTCGCCTCCGGGACCGTCACCGGCTCCCGGGAATGCGCGGCGACCAGGACACGGGCACAGTCCCCGTGGCCGGCGCGGCTGAGATCGAGTTTGCTCAGCGCGCCGGGACTGTTGCGTGCAGGAACCGGATCAGCAGGTCCGTCACTTCGGCGGGCCGCTCCAGGTTGGGCAAGTGACCCGCCCAGGGCAGCTCCCGGTGACGGGCATCGGCAAGTCGTTCCGGTAGCCGGGCGGCGATCTCCTGGAAATCCGCCAGGTCGTGGCCACCGGACAGAACCAAACACGGGGCCTTGATCAGCGAGAGATCCACCTCCGCCTCGGTCGGTGCGAACTCCTCCGCCGCGGCCAACTGCACATCGAACGCGCGTCGCTGCATCCGGCGGACCCGCTCTCGAACCGTGTCATCGGCCTCGGGGCCCAGCCAGTTCTCCACATTCAGATCAACGGCCCCCGCGATGTCACCGGCTTCGATCAGCGCCTCCTCCCGTTCGGCGAAGGATCGCAGCACGTCGCTGGGCACGTGCCCGGGTAGAGCGGAACAGAGCAGCACCAGGGCCGTGACCATGTCTGGCTGACGGGCGGCCACCTCCATGGCCACCTGCCCGCCGTACGAGGACCCCACCAGCGCCGCCCGTTCGATGCCGAGGCTCCCGAGCAGATCCACGACATCCTCGGCGTTGTCGTACGGGCGGTCCGCCACCGGGGTCTCGCCGAACCCACGGAAATCGCAGCGGACCACCCGGTATCCTGCATCGAGCAGGACCGACCACTGTGGATCCCACATGCGCCGATCGCACACCCCGGAATGCAACAGCACCAGCACGGGGCCATCGCCAGCCATGTCATAAGAGAGCGTCATCCAGCAGACCTTAGGCGGAATCACGCTCGGCGGCATGTCGATATCGCCGCCGATCTTCGTACGCCCCAGGTCCATGAACCCGGTGAACCTTCCCGATCAGCTCACCTCGTCGCACCACGGACGATCATCTAACCGCACCCACCGTGATCATCTATCAGACAGGCTCTAGTCGTGCGTGGCGAGGAGGATTGCCGACCCCGCTACGTCCTGAAGGATGATCAGGTCCTCGGGAAGCATGGGCTGCGCGTGAAGAGGCCGAGGGGTCAGCGGTTGTCTGAACAATGTGACCGGGACCGATTCCAGGCCGAGTCGAAGAGCCACGGCAATCCTGTGGTTGCCGTCCAGCGTCCCGAACTCCTCGTTGAACCCAAGGGAAAGCGGTGTGAGGATCCCGCGCTCTCCGATGTCAACCGTCAACGCGTCCAGATGACGTGGCGTGTCGACGAGCGCGGAGTCGACGGTCTCACGATCGCATGCGCGGTATCGCACGACGAGAGCAGTTGGTAGGTGAACCGGTGAGAGCGACATCTGGACATCGTGACCGATAAGCAGCCTCACTGGCGTCAGTGCCGCCGGATGGTGTGTGCAGCGGGGGTTGTGGGCGGTCAGGGACCTCTCCAGGCAGGCGGCCGGCCTGATCCAGGCTGGCCGCCACGAGTTCTCCTGACCGGCGGCCACACCGGGCGCGGAGCGTTCTGTTCACGACCCAGTGCATGGTCCGGAACGGATCCGGCACCGTTGATGTCGCCTCTTTTCAGCGTTCAGGGCTCCGCGCCTGCGGGCTGGCATCGTCGCGGCGTCCCCGGCTCCACTGCTGGACGATCTTGCTAGTTGATCGTGGTATCCGCGGAGGGAAGATCTTGAATTTTCGTCGTATCAGCATCATGACCGCCCCCCTGCTGGTTGCAGCGGCCATCGCCCTGCCGGTCACGGCCGCCCACGCGTCCGGGATGTCGCAGACGGCGACGGCCCAGGTGGCCGCCGACTCCTGCAGCAGGGC
>NZ_JBSFPS010000035.1:0-47221 GCF_053588315.1 Streptosporangium sp. NPDC003464
GTGCTCGGCCTGGCCGGATTCATCAGCTGCGGCATCACGAGCCTGCTCGCCGTGATCTTCGGGCACGTGGCCCTCAACCAGATCAAACGGGACCGTGCTGGAGCCCGGCCAGCGCCCGGTGCGCATCCTGCAGCTGTCCGACCTGCACCTCACCCCGGGCCGGCGGATGCTCATCAACTGGGTCCGCTCGCTGGGCGACCTCAAGCCCGACCTGGTGGTCAACACCGGCGACTCCATCGCCCACCCCGACGCGATCGGCCCGCTCCTGCACGCCCTCGAACCGCTGCTGTCGCGTCCGGGCCTGTTCGTCTACGGCTCCAACGACATGTACGCCCCGCGCCCCAAGAACCCCGCGCGCTACCTCTGGCGCACCTCCAAGGGCGACCACGCCCAGAAGATCCCCTCGCTCCCCTGGGAGGAGCTGGGCTCCGCCATGGCCGTCGAGGGCTGGCTGGACATGAACAACACCACCGCCCGCATCAAGGTCGGCGATCTCGACGTGGCCGTGGGCGGCATCCACGACTCCCACATCAACCTCGACCGCTACGACCTGATCGCCGGCCCCGCTCCCGCCGAGGCCGACCTCCGCCTCGGCGTCATGCACTCCCCCGAGCCCCGGAACATGACCCGCTTCGCCTCCGACGGCTACCAGCTGCTGCTCGCCGGCCACACCCACGGCGGCCAGCTCTGCATCCCCTTCTACGGCGCCCTGGTCACCAACTGCGGCATCGACCGGGCCCGCGTCAAGGGGCTGAGCCGCCACGACTCCGCCTACCTCCACGTCTCCGCCGGGCTCGGCACCAGCCCCTACTCCCCGGTCCGTTTCGCCTGCTTTCCCGAGGCGAGCCTCCTGACGCTGGTGCCCCGCCGCCGAAGTGACGCAAGCACCCGCGAAGTCCGCTAGACTTTCCCAAGCACGAGCAAGACCGACGTGCACCGGGGTGTGGCGCAGCTTGGTAGCGCGCTTCGTTCGGGACGAAGAGGTCGCAGGTTCAAATCCTGTCACCCCGACGTAGCAGTACTTCCCGAGGTGAAGGGCCATCTCTGAGAGATCAGAGGTGGTCCTTTTCGCTTTCCGGCCGCCGGAGGGCGGTTCCGTCCGCGGACGGGTCTCCGCACCGCGCTCCTCCGCCCGGTCCGGCTCCGTCCAGTTCGGCCTGGAGCAGCCTGCGGATCATGCCGGTGAAGTCCACCGTGGGCCGCCAGCCGGTGACCGCGCGCAGGCGGCCGGCGTCACCGACCAGAGGCTTGCCGCCGCGGTGCGGCAGGGCGGGGTCCTGGCGGACGTAGCGCCGCCAGTCGAGCCCGGCGAGGCCGAAGGCGGTGGCGGCGAACTCCTCGACCGTGTGCGGTTCGCCGGTGGCCACGACGAAGTCGCCGGGGCCGTCCGCCTGGAGCACGGCGGCCATGGCGGCCACGTAGTCGGGGGCGTACCCCCAGTCGACGGTGGCGCTCAGCGAGCCGAGCGTGACCTCTTCCGCCCGCGCCGCGGCCCGTACGATCTTCCGCGAGACGAAGCCCGGCCGCCGCAGCGGCGACTCGTGGTTGTAGAGGATCCCCGCTGAGACGAAGACCCCCCGTTCCCGGTAGGCGCGGCAGTGCAGCAGCCCGGCCGCCTTGGTGATCCCGTAGAGCGAGGTCGGGCGGAGCGGGGTGGACTCGTCCTGCACGGCCGTCTCCGGCTCTCCGAAGACGTGGGAGGAGGCGGCGTAGAAGAGCCGCCCCGCCGGGGCGTGCGCCAGCAGCGCCTCGGCGAAGTACACCACCGGCAGGGTGTTGACCTCGTAGGAGGCGCGGGCGTCCGCCGGCCCGTCCTGCGCCGGGCCCTGCACGGCCGCCAGCAGGTAGACCTCGTCGGGCCGGACCGCCTCGACCAGCCGGACCACCTCGTCCCGGCGGGTGATGTCGGCGACCTCGCCTCTGCCCACGGCCACGACGGCGTCGCCCCGCCGGGCGAGCAGCTCGCGCAGGAGCGTGCCGTCCTGGCCGTGGGCGCCGACCACGAGGCAGGTCGCCACGGTTCACACCACTTCCAGCTCGGGCAGCGGGAAGACGAGCTTCCCGCCCGACCGCAGGAAGTCGCGCTCCCTGGCGATCATCGGCTCCCGGTAGATCCACGGCAGGACCAGGAACTGGTCGGGACGGCGCGCCCGGGCCTCCTCCTCGGAGACGATCGGGATGCCGGTGCCGGGGGTGTAGCAGCCGAACTTGTCCTGGTTGACCTCGGCGATGCAGGGCAGGTCGGCCTCGCCGAGCCCGCAGTACTGCAGGATCACGTTGCCCTTGGTCGAGGCGCCGTAGCCGAGGGTGAGCAGGTCCTGCTTCCGTGACTCGTCGAGGAAGTCGAGCAGCCGGTCGCGGTGCTCCCTGGTCCGGCGGGCGAACGCCGCGTAGGGGAGGTCTTCCTCACCGGCGCGGATACGGGCCAGGGCCGGGCCGTCGGCCCCGCGGTCGGCCGTGTTCCTGGCCAGGACGACCGAGAGGCTGCCGCCGTAGACCGCGTTCAGCTCGGCATGGACGACCATCAGGCCGGTGCGCTCGGCCATCCACTCGATCTGGCGGAGCGCGTAGTAGTCCAGGTGCTCGTGGCAGACCACGTCGTAGGCGGTGGAGTGGAGCATCGCGGGCAGGTAGCTCTGCTCGATCACCCAGATGCCGTCGTCGGTCAGGAGGTCGCGCACCTCCTCCATGAAATCCATCGGGCGCGGCAGGTCGTAGAACATCGCGATGGAGGTGACGACCTTGGCGCGGCGCCCGCCGAGCAGGTCGCGCGCGAAGAAGTCGGGGATCAGCTCGACGTGCGGCGGGTAGAACTCGGCGAAGGCCGCGGCCGCGGGATCCACCCCGACCAGGGCGGGGCCGTCGGCGGGATAGGCCGACAGCAGGGTGCCGTCGTTGCTGCCGATGTCCACGACCAGGTCGCCGGGGCCGAGATCGACCAGGTCCCTGATGGCGGCGACCTTGCCGCGCAGGTGGTCGGCCATGGAGCGGTTGAGGCTGGAGCGGTAGCCGTAGTGCTCGCCGTACATGAGCCCGAAGTCGGCGGTGTGGCGCAGCTGCACCAGGCCGCAGCCGCTCGGTGAGCAGACCACCAGCTCCAGCGGGACCTGCGGGACGGGCTCGTCGCGGGTCCGGGGGAAGACCCCGGTGAGCGCCTGCGGGCCGAGGTCGAGCACGGGCAGCAGCTCGGTGTTGTCGCAGATGCGGCAGCGGTCGATGACCGTCATGTGACCTGCGCCGGTCCGGTGACCGGTCGGCCGGCCCTTGATGCCGTCACCTCGTTCGGACGTTGTCATGCTTCTCCAGATCGTGTTCGACCATGAGCTGAGTGAGTTCGCTCGACCATGAGCCGAGTGAGTTCGGTGGGACGGGTCCGAGAGGCCGCCGGAGAGTCCGCCGGGCGCCTCATCCTCCGCCGGCTCCGCATCTCGCGCTGAGCCAGCCGACCACGTCCGCGGCGACCGGCCAGTCCGCCTCGGGTGTGGTGACCAGGGGGAACTGGTCGTCGATCCGGTCGCTGTCGAAGGTGGAGCGCGAGCCGACGGCGTCCCTGATCTCCCGCAGGGTGATCGTCGTCCTGGCGCCCACCTCCCACAGGCCCTTGGCCTCCAGGTGGGTGGCCACCCACCGGCCGCACCACTCGACCGGGGCGAAGCTCTGGCGTGACTCGCCCGCCGTGTAGACCGGCTGGTTTCCGATCATGTCCATCAGGACGCCCTTGACGTAGGCCGTGCCGTACATGGGACCCAGGCGGACGACCAGGTTGCCCGCGCAGAGTTCCTCCGCCTCGGCCCGGTGCGCGCCGTAGGGGGTGTCCGGCTGGGTGCGTGCGGAGATGCTGCTGATCTGGACGAACCTGTCCCACTCCCACTCGCGCAGGAATGCCCGGGTCTTGACCACCGTCTCGCGGTGGTCGTCGGCCGGGTTGTGCCGCGCCCAGTAGCGGCGTGACGGGCAGGCCGCGTTGATCAGCACGTCGAACGGGCCGCTGCGCCGTACTTCCTCGTAGTTCTCGCGGCTGACGGGGACGGCCACGGCCCCGAGCGCCTGGGTGATGGCCGCTCCGACGAAGCCCCGGGCGCCGGCCACCGCGACCCTCACACGCGCCTCAGGGTGTGCGGCAGGGGCTCGACCTGCACCAACGGGGGGTCGCATTCGTCCCAGGGCTTGGTGAGCATGGCGATGAACGTCAGCGACGAGACGGCGTGGACGGTGTGCATGACCCCGCTCGGCGTCCTGGTGCAGACCCCCCGCGAGACGTGGATGAACTCCTCGGGGCAGTCCGGGTCGTCGGCGTCGTCCTTGGTGACCAGCACGCCTTCGCCCTCGACGAAGAGCAGGTATTCGACGAAGTGCGGATGGTAGTGCAGGCCGCGCACCTTTCCCGGGTGCAGGTGCAGCATGTTGAATTCCAGGATGGGATCGGGTGGCACCCAGGTGAAAATTCCGCCGCGCCCGTCCCTGATCGTCTCCAGATTGCAGGACGGTTTGAGCACTTCGATTTTCATGCGGCCTCCACGCGTGAAAGACGTTGGGCTTCCCATAAGAAAAGCCGCGATCCGCCCCGGACGGCGTCTCCGCCGATTCTCCGGAAAGGTGGCGCGGACCGCGTGGTCGAAGGCCCCGGCCTCCGGTCCCGCCCGGGGTCCGGGAGTCGGGCCGGCGGGCTGCCACCGGCCGGCGACGACGGGCCGACGGTCAGCCGCCACGTCACGGATCCACCTCCCGTTCTATTGGGCGCAGGAGTTATCGAGGCTAACTCCCCCCGGGGGAATCGGATCTGAGGGAAATGCTAGTTCTTGGTCCGCGCGGGCCGCCGCGGGTTGGTTCCGGGATATAACGATCTCCAGGCGGTGGATTACTTGCCTATTCCATAAGGAGTGCGATGGGTGCCCAGGTACTCACAGATGAGCAGATCGAGAGCTTTGTCTCAGACGGCTTCATCCGGTTGGCGGGCGCGTTTCCCAAGGAACTCGCCGCCCAGGCTCGCGACATCCTCTGGAAGCAGCTCGGCATGGATCCGGACGATCCCACGACCTGGACCAGGGAGGTGGTCAGGCTGGGGGCCCAGAGCGACGAGCCGTTCGTGCGCAGCGCCAACACCCCCGCCCTGCACGCCGCCTACGACCAGTTGGTCGGGCCCGGACGGTGGAGGCCCATCGAGCAGGTCGGGACGTTCCCGGTCCGCTTCCCCGGCGTCCGGAGGCCGGAGGAGGCCGAGGACTACGGCTGGCACATCGACGCCAGCTTCCTGGCCGCCGAGGCGGAGGCGGCCGGCGGCCCGGACTGGGAGGGCGAGCAGGCGCTCGTCCCGCCCGACTACGACAAGATCTTCCGGTGCAACACGGTGTCGCGCGGGCGGTCGCTGCTGCTGCTGTTCCTGTACTCCGACACCGGGGACCGGGACGCCCCCACGCTCATCCGCGTCGGCTCCCACCTGGACGTGCCGCCCCTGCTCGAGCCGTACGGCCCGGAGGGGACATACCTGAAGGCCGGCGACGTGGGCGCGGGCCGGCCGCTCGCCTCGGCCACGGGTGAGGCGGGCGATGTCTACCTGTGCCACCCGTTCCTGGTGCACACGCCCGTCTCCAACACCGGCACCCGGCCCCGGTTCATGGCGCAGCCGTCCCTGCAACCGGTCGGGGAGCTGGAGCTCACCCGGGCCGACGGGCGGTATTCGGCGGTCGAGCGCGCGATCCGCCTCGGCCTGGGCCGGGAGGACGGACGCTAGCGCCATGGAGGAGCAAGCAGGGAGGACGGTCGCCAGCGCCATGGAGGAGCAGGTGGAGAAGAACCCGTGGCCGGACCTGCTGCGGCTCGTCTTCGGCGGCAGGGCCACCCAGGTGGTCGGGCTGGGCATCCGACTGAAGCTGCCCGAGGCGATCGGTGACGGTGAGCGTTCCTCGACGGACCTCGCGGCCGAGTACGGCGTGCCGGAGCACACGATGCTGCGGCTGCTGCGCGGGCTGGCCGCGCTGGAGGCGCTCACGGAGACGGGCCCGGGCCGCTTCGCGGTGGCCCCGGTGGGGGCGCTGCTCCGCGGTGACCGGCCGGGGTCGTTGTACGCGCTCGCCCGCATGCTCACCGACCCCGCGATGCTGACCGCCTGGCAGAACCTGGAGTTCAGCGTGCGCACCGGCCGCCCCGCGTTCGACGAGGCGTTCGGCACCGACTTCTTCGGCCATCTGAGCCGCGACCCCGAGCTGTCGGAGCTGTACAACACCGCGATGAGCCAGGGGACGCGGGGCGTGGCCGAGGCCCTCGCCCGAAGCTACGACTTCGGCCGTTCCGGAACCGTCGTGGACGTCGGCGGCGGGGACGGAACGCTGATCGCCGCGGTCCTGCGCGAGCACCCCGGGCTGCGAGGAGTGATCTACGACAGCCCCACCGGCGCGTCCCGGGCGGAGGAGACCCTGCGCCGGGCCGGTGTCGCCGGACGCTGCCGGATCGAGGCCGGCGACTTCTTCGCCGGCGTCCCGGAGGGCGCCGATCTCTACCTGCTCAAGAGCGTCGTGCACGGCTGGGGCGACGACCGGGCGGCGACGATTCTCCAGCACTGCGCGCGGAGCGTCACCGAGCACGGGCGGATCCTGATGATCGAGCACGTCCTCCCCGACACGGTGCCACCGGGCGCGGACCCTCTCCCCTACCTCAACGATCTCAACCTGCTCGTCAACGGCAGCGGCCTGGAGCGGACCCGGGGCGACTTCGAGCGATTGTGCGGGAAGGCCGGCCTCACCCTGGGTGAGGTCGCGCCGCTGCCGCCGACCGACTTCTGCCGGCTAGAGGCGCGACCCGGGATAACATGGGCGCTGAACGAGGAGGACGGGCAGGTTGGCGTACCGGTACGAGACGACGCGGGCTGACTACAGCGATCTCGCCAGCGGCGCCGTGCTCCACTCGGCCCCCGGTTTCCCCGCCTTCCCCGTGCGGCTCGTCTCCGAGATCTTCCAGCGGGCGCTCGCGCTACGGGGCGGCGACGAGCCCGCCGTGGTGTGGGACCCGTGCTGCGGGAGCGCATACCTGCTGACCGTCCTGGGGCTCCTGCACCGCCGCCGCATCGGGGCGCTGCTGGCCTCGGACGTCTCCACCGAGGCGTTGCGGATCGCGCGGGCCAACCTCGACCTGCTGACCGACACCGGGCTGCGGGCCCGGGCCGCCGAACTGAACGACCGGGCCGACCGTTTCGGCAAGCCCGGCTACGCCGAGGCCGCCGAGGCGGCCGGGCGGCTCGCCGGACGGCTCACCGCCGACGGCGGGCCGGTGCCGTACGCCCTGCGGCAGGCCGACGTCTTCGACCGGGCCGGGCTGGCGGCGGCGATCGCCGGGCACCGGCCCGACGTGGTGATAACCGATCCGCCCTACAGCGAGCAGACCGTGTGGCAGGGGAGCCGCGCGGACGAGGGCCTGCCGGAGATGCTGTCGGCGCTGGCGGCGGTCCTCCCGCCGCGCGCGGTGGTCGCGGTGACCGTCCGGGGCCGCCGGGTGCCCGCCGGCGCGGGCATGCGCCCCCGTCAGTCGTTGCGCGTCGGCACCCGGGCCGTGGCCCTGTTCACCGCCGCCGACCTCGCCGGGGCCTGAGCCGCCCACCGGTCCACTAGTAAATTCACTATATTGCTTTCGCAATTAGTGATACCGGTAAGAATGTCGCGTATCGTGAGCGGCGGCAACGGGTGATGCGCCCATTTCTCTATGGTCTCATGGCTGGGAGATTATCCTGACTAGGCGAGCACTGATCACTGGGATTACCGGCCAGGATGGCACCTATCTCGCGGAACACCTTCTCGATGCCGGTTATGAAGTATTCGGAATGATACGCGGTCAGGCCCCGCCGGCCATCCGCGGCGGGCGGCGGCCGAACCCGGAGGTCAGGCTCGTCAGCGGCGACCTGCTGGACCAGGCCAGCCTGGTCGCGGCGGTGGACCAGGTCCGGCCCGACGAGGTCTACAACCTGGGGGCCCTGTCCTACGTCCCCATCTCGTGGCGGCAGTCGGCCACCACCGCGGAGATCACCGGGATGGGCGTGCTGCGCATGCTGGAAGCCCTCAGAATCGTCGGCGGCATAACGGCGTCACGGACCCCGGGCCCAGGGCAGCCGCGCTTTTATCAGGCGTCCTCCTCGGAGATGTTCGGGAAGATTAGGGAAACCCCGCAAAATGAGCTCACGCCGTTTCATCCGCGCAGCCCGTACGGCGTCGCGAAGGTGTTCGGCCATTACACGGTGCAGAACTACCGTGAGTCGTACGACATGTTCGCGGTCTCCGGCATTCTCTTCAACCACGAATCACCGGTGCGCGGTCCGGAGTTCGTGACCCGGAAGGTGTCGCTCGCCGCGGCCGCCATCAAGCTGGGCCTGCGGGACTCCCTCCGGCTGGGGAACCTGGAGGCCGAGCGCGACTGGGGGTTCGCCGGCGACTACGTGCGCGGCATGGTGCTGATGCTGGGCCAGGAGAAGCCGGAGGACTTCGTCCTGGGCACCGGCGTCACGCACAGCGTGCGCGAACTGGTCTCGATGGCCTTCGCGCACGTCGGCCTCGACTGGCGCGAGCACGTGGTGGTGGACCCGGCCCTGTTGCGCCCCGCGGAGGTCGACCTGCTGTGTGCCGATCCGGCGAAGGCCAGGGAGCGGCTCGGCTGGAAGCCCGTGGTCTCCTTCGAGGAGATGATCGCCCTGATGGTCGACAGCGATCTGCGGCTGCTGTCGGACTCGCGGCACGCCTCCGACGGTCACGTGACCGAGTTGGCCGCACTGTGGTGAGCCGCCGTACCGTACGGCTCCAGACACCTAAGGACACGCGATGACGTCGGCAGATCTGGATAGCCACCGTAATATCGACGCCCGGGCGGACGGAGTGGGCGAGGGATTCCTGTCCTGGTTCGCCGAGCGGGTCCGGATGTCCGGCTGCCAGGTGGATCTCACCCCGCTGAACGAGCTGCGCGGGTGGGCGTTCGACGAGGCCACAGGGAACCTGGCGCACGAGAGCGGCCGGTTCTTCGTCGTCGAGGGCCTGCACATCCGCACCACCTACGGCCCGGTCCGCGAGTGGAGCCAGCCCATCATCAACCAGCCGGAGATCGGCATCCTCGGTCTGCTGGTGAAGACGGTCGACGGCGTGCCCTACTGCCTCGTGCAGGCCAAGATGGAGCCCGGCAACCTCAACACCATGCAGCTCTCGCCGACCGTCCAGGCCACCCGGAGCAACTACACCCGCATCCACCGGGGCGGCGGCACCAAATACCTGGAATACTTCACCCGCCCGCAGGCCGGGCGGGTCCTGGTCGACGTCCTGCAGTCCGAGCAGGGCTCCTGGTTCCTGCGCAAGCGGAACCGGAACATGGTCGTCCAGGTCGACGACACCGTGCCCGCCGCCGACGGGCACTACTGGCTCTCCCTCCACGAGATCCGGCAGCTGCTGAGGGTCGACGGGCTGGTCAACATGGACACCAGGACCGTGCTGTCCTGCCTGCCCGACTCCTTCCTGGCCGGCCCCGGCGGCGCGCTCGCCGAGGAGGGGATGGCCGCGGCGATCGTCCGGTCCGTCAGCGGGGAGGGCCGGCCCCATCACAGCGCGGCGGCCGTGCTGAGCTGGTTCACCTCGGCCAAGTGCCGGCACGAGCTCGCGGTACAGCGCGTGCCGCTGCGCGGGCTGCCCGGGTGGCGGCGCACGCCGGAGGAGATCACCCATGACGACGGACGCCACTTCAGCATCGTCGGGGTGACCGTGCGGACCAACCATCGCGAGGTGGCCGAGTGGAACCAGCCGCTGCTGTACCCCCAGGGGCGCGGGCTGGTCGCCTTCGTGGTGAAGAGCATCGGCGGCGTGGCCCACCTGCTGGTCCACGCGCGGTTCCAGGCGGGCCTGCTGGACATCATGGAGATGGGGCCCACGGTCCAGTGCAACCCGGAGAACTATCCGGGCGCCCGGCCGGAGTTCCTCGACTACGTGCTGCGGGCGCCGGCCGAGCGGATCGTCTACGACACGGTCCTGGCCGAGGAGGGTGGCAGGTTCTACCACTCGCAGAACCGCTATCTGCTGTTGGAGGCCGGTGAGGACTTCCCGCTGGAGGTGCCGGACGACTTCTGCTGGGTCACCGCCCACCAGCTCACCACCCTGCTGCGGCACGGCTACTACATCAATGTGGAAGCCCGCAGCCTGCTGGCCTGCCTGCACAGCCTGTGGTGACCAGCGTGTCGGAGAGAACCCCGGCCCCGCGCCCGGTCCGGCTCGGCCTGCTCGGCTGCGCCGACATCGCGCGGCGCCGTACCCTTCCGACGATCCTGCGCGAGTCCTCGGCCGAGCTGGTGGTCATCGCCGCCCGGGAGAGGGCGAAGGCCCGCATGTTCGCCGACGAGTTCGGCGGCGAAGCCGTCAAGGGCTACCAGGCTCTCCTGGACCGGCTGGACGTCGACGCCGTCTACATCCCGCTCCCGGCCGGGCTGCACCACAAGTGGATCGTCCGGGCGCTGTACGCCGGCAAGCACGTGCTCGTGGAGAAGCCGCTGACCACGCGGTACGCCGACACCGTGGAGGTCGTGGAGCTCGCCCGGTCGCGGGGCCTGACGCTGATGGAGAACCTCACCTTCCTACGGCACGGCCTGCATGCCGCCGTCCAGCGCCTGGTGGACGCCGGGGAGATCGGCGAGCTGCGCATGGTCGACGGCGCCTTCGGCTTCCCCCCGCTCGATCCCAGGGACATCCGCTACCGGCCGGACCTGGGGGGCGGCGCCCTGCTCGACGTCGGTGTGTACCCCCTGAGCGCGGCCCGGCTCTTCCTCGGCTCCGACCTGGAGGTGGTCGCCGCCACCCTGAAGGAGGACCCGGAACGCGGCATCGACGTGGCGGGCAACGCGCTGCTGTGCACGCCGGACGGCCGGACGGCCCAGATCGCCTTCGGGTTCGAGCACTCCTACCGGTGCGAGTACACGCTGTGGGGGAGCCAGGGGCGGATCCTCGTCGACCGCGCCTACACTCCCCCGCCGACGTGGCGTCCGGTGATCCGGCTGGAGCGCCAGCACGAGAGGCGGGAGCTGATCCTGCCGCCCGAGGACCAGTTCGCCAACACGCTCCGCGCGTTCGTCCTGGCCGTGGGCGCTTCCGAGCGGCCTGAGCAGTCGGCCGACACGGCGGCGATCTGCGTCCAGGCGCGGCTGGTCGACCAGATCCGGGACCGGGCACGGCTCCTGCGGGACCACGAGCTGAGTAGGGGGCACAGGTGAGTGACGGTCGCGTCATCGTGCTGGGCGGCACGGGGTTCTTGGGCCGCCAGGTGTGCATGGATCTCGCCGCCTCGGGCGATGACGTGCTCGCCGTGGCCAGGACCGCGCCCCGCCCCGCCCCGGCCTACCGGTTCCGCTCCCTTGACGTCTCCCGGCTGCCGACCGGGGACCTGGTCTCGGTTCTGGCCGCCGAGCGCCCGGACGCCGTGGTCAACGCCACGGGCGGCAAGTGGGGGCTGTCCGACCGCGAGCTGGAGGCCAGTTGCGTGGTGCCGACCCGCCGCCTCCTGGCGGCGCTGGAGCGGCTCAGGTACCGGCCGCGTCTGGTGCACCTGGGTTCGGTGCTGGAGTACGGTCCGATCGCTCCCGGCGGCCGGACGTCCGCGGCGCAGCCGCTCCGCCCCACGACCACCTACGGCAAGACCAAGCTGGCCGCGACCCAGGCCGTCCTGACGGCGGCCGCGGCGGGGACCGTGGACGCCATCGTGCTGCGGATCGCGAACGTGGCCGGTCCCGGCACACCGGCGGTCAGCCTGCTCGGGCGGGTGGCCGGTCAGCTCGCCGAGGCCGCCGCCGGCGGAGAGCCCGCGAAGGTGGAGCTGACCTCCCTGCGCGCCCACCGCGACTACGTGGACGTCCGGGACGTGTCCGACGCCGTCCTCGCCGCGACGCGGGCTCCGGTCACGGGCACGGCGATCGGCATCGGGCGGGGGGAGGCCGTCCCCGTACGCTCGCTCGTCGAGCTGCTCATCGAGGTGAGCGGGGTCGCCGCCCACGTGGTGGAGCTGCCGACCCCGGCCGGGTCGCCGGATCTCGGCGACTGGACCAGGGTCGACCCGCGTCCGGCCCGGGAGCTGCTCGGCTGGAGCCCGCGGCGGACCCTGCGCGACTCGGTGCGCGGGCTGTGGGACGAGGTCAGGGCGCGGACGGGGGTGCCTGAGCGGAGCTCGGCCGTCCCCGGGCAGTAGCGCTCAGCCGCGGATCGCGATCTCGCGGGCGTGGCCGCCGGGAAAATCGAAATTCGGGCGATAATCCACGCCGTCGGATTCAAGCGGGCGGGAACTCCGCCGGGCAAAGGGCCCGGTTTCGAGACGCCTCGGCGCCGGAACGGAATCCGCCGCACTCCCGTCGACAGGCGGTCCGCATTTCGGTAACGAGCCGTACGCCCGATCCGGCCCGGCCGGAATGAGACGGCGGCGATATTAGGGAAATCACGAATCAAACTTCGATAACTTTACGAAGAACTCAGATCGCCGACACAACTGGAGTCTTCGTGAACCAGCCTGTCATTCTGGGCCCGTCCTTCAGAGCCGACTCGTGAAGGCGCTTGTGCTGGCGGGCGGGGTCGGCTCGCGCTTACGGCCGATCACTCACACCTTGGCCAAGCAGCTCCTTCCGATCGCCAACAAGCCCGTGCTGTTCTACGTCCTGGAGTCGATCCGCGACGCCGGGATCCGCGAGGTGGGGATCGTCGTCGGCAACACCACCGCGCAGGAGATCGAGAAGGCGGTCGGGGACGGCTCGGACTTCGGGCTGGAGGTGACCTACCTGCTGCAGAACGAACCGCGCGGGCTGGCGCACGCCGTCCTCATCGCCTGCGACTACCTCGGCGACGACGACTTCGTGATGTACCTGGGCGACAACTTCGTCGTCGGCGGCATCAACGACCTCGTCGACCGCTTCCGCCGCGGACGTCCCGAGGCCCAGGTCATGCTCACCAAGGTGGCCGAACCCCACGCGTTCGGCGTCGCCGAGATGAACGAGGACGGCCGGGTCGTCGGCGTCGAGGAGAAGCCCCGGCACCCCAAGAGCGACCTCGTCCTGGTCGGCGTCTACGTTTTCAGCCCGGCCGTGCACAAGGCGATAGCGGAGATCAAACCGTCCTGGCGGAACGAACTGGAGATCACCGACGCGATCCAGTGGCTGATCGACCAGGGGCACCGCGTCGAACCCACGGTGATCTCGGGCTACTGGCGGGACGCCGGGAGCCTCGGCGACATCCTTGAGCTGAACCGCTTCGTCCTGGAGGGCATCGAGTCCTCCGTGGTGGGCGAGGTGGACGCGGCCAGCGAGCTGATCGGTCACGTCGTGGTGGAGCCCGGCGCGGTCGTCTCCGGCTCCCGCATCGTCGGCCCGGTCGTCCTCGGCGCCGGATCGGTCGCCCGTAACTCCTACCTGGGGCCGTTCACCTCCATCGACCGCGACTGCACGGTGATCGACAGCGAGATCGAGTGCTCGATCGTGCTGCGCGGCGCCCGCATCGAGGGGGTCGGCCGCGTCGAGTACTCGCTGATCGGCCGCGAGACGCGGGTGACCGCCGCCGACATGCCCAGAGCCCACCGACTCGTCCTGGGCGACCACAGCGACGTGCAGGTCAGCGGCTGATGCCCCGCGTCCTCGTCACCGGCGGCGCCGGTTTCATCGGCTCGAACTACGTCCGCGAACTGCTCTCCGGCGCCTACCCGGCCTGGCGCGACGCCGAGGTCACCGTCCTGGACAAGCTGACCTACGCGGGCAACCCGGCCAACCTGGAAGCCGTCAAGGACCGGCTCACCTTCGTCCACGGCGACATCTGCGACGAGAAACTCCTCGCCGACCTCGTGCCCGGCCACGACGTGGTGCTCAACTTCGCCGCCGAGTCGCACGTCGACAGGTCCATCGTCAGCTCCGCCGAGTTCGTGCGCACCAACGTGCTGGGCGTCCAGGCCCTCATGCAGGCCTGCCTGGACGCGGGCGTCTCCCGCGTCGTCCAGGTCTCCACCGACGAGGTCTACGGCAGCATCGACACGGGCTCGTGGGACGAGGAGACGCCCCTGGCGCCCAACTCCCCGTACTCGGCGGCCAAGGCGGGCGGCGACCTGATCGCCCGCGCCTACGTCCGCACGCACGGGTTGCCGGTCAGCATCACCCGCTCCGGCAACAACTACGGCCCCTACCAGTATCCGGAGAAGGTCATCCCGCTGTTCGTCACCCACCTGATGGAAGGGCGGGACGTGCCGCTCTTCGGGGACGGCCGCAACGTGCGTGACTGGATCCACGTGGACGACCACTGCCGCGGGATCCAGGTCGTCGCCGAGCACGGGGAGGTCGGCGAGGTCTACCACATCGCGGGGACCGCCGAACTGAGCAACCTGCAGCTCATCCAGCGCCTGCTCGACGCCTGCGGCGCCGGCTGGGACCGGGTCGAGCGGGTCCCCGACCGCAAGGGCCACGACCGCCGTTACTCGTTGTCGGACGCCAAGGTGCGGCGGCTGGGCTACGCGCCCCGCGTCGCGTTCGAGGACGGCCTGCTCCGGACGGCCCGCTGGTACGAGGCCAACCGCGACTGGTGGGAGCCGCTCAAGCGGCGGACCGGCGGAGCAGACGTCCATAGCCGCCCATAGCCTCAAGGAGCCCGAATGACTCATTGCCTGGTGACCGGCGGAGCCGGTTTCATCGGCTCCCATCTGGTGGAGCGCCTGCTCGGGGACGGGCACGCGGTCACCGTTCTCGACGATCTCAGCGGCGGCAGCAGGGGCCGCGTTCCCGCCGGCGCCGACCTGGTCGTCGGCTCGGTGACCGACGAGGCGCTCGTCGACTCCCTGTTCGCCGAGCGCCGCTTCGACCGGGTCTTCCATTTCGCCGCGTTCGCGGCCGAGGCGATCAGCCACTCGGTCAAGAAGCTCAACTACGGCACGAACGTGATGGGCAGCATCAACCTGATCAACGCGTCGCTGCAGACGGGGGTGTCGTTCTTCTGCTTCGCCTCGTCGGTGGCGGTGTACGGCCACGGCGAGACGCCCATGCGGGAGTCCTCGACCCCGGTCCCGGCCGACAGCTACGGGAACGCCAAACACGTGGTCGAGCGCGAGCTCGAAGTGACGATGCGGCTGCAGGGGCTGCCCTTCACCGCCTTCCGCATGCACAACGTGTACGGCGAATGGCAGAACATGCGCGACCCCTACCGCAACGCGGTGGCCATCTTCTTCAACCAGATCATGCGCGGCGAGCCGATCACGGTCTACGGGGACGGCGGCCAGGTGCGGGCGTTCACCTACGTCCAGGACGTCGTGGACGTGGTGAGCCGGGCCCCGGAGACCGAACGCGCCTGGGGCCGGGCCTTCAACGTGGGTTCGGCGAGCACCAACACGGTGCTGGAGCTGGCGCAGGCCGTACGCGCCGCGGCCGGGGTGCCCGAGCACCCCATCGCGCACCTGCCGGCCCGGGACGAGGTGAAGGTGGCCTACACGGCCACGGAAGAGGCCAGGTCGGTGTTCGGGGACTGGAGCGACACGCCGTTGTCCGAGGGCCTCGCGCGGACCGCGAAGTGGGCGGCCGAAGCCGGCCCGACGGAACTGAAATCGTCCTTCGACATTGAAATCGGCGGCCATCAGGTGCCGGAATGGGCGCGGTTCGTGGAGAAACGGCTGGGCTCGGCCGGGAGTTGACTGTGGTGAAAACACTAGTCCCCTTCCCCAAATGAATGGATAGGGTCAAGTTCTATGAACCGCGGAGTAATTGCACGCCGGACGCGGGGAGCGGAGCCCTGGATAAACGGTTCCGAATATGACGGATTTCGTCATGCCGACGGCTCCGCCCAGGATTATCCGCTGAATCGGGATCCGGCGGACCGGGCCCGTGCTCTCTCCGCGCCGTTCCCACACGCCAGGCGCATTCTCAGACCCGGGGCGCCGGAGGGCACGGACGCCCCGGCGTGCGACACCGTCACCGTCCGCCGAAGGGATTGACCAAACGATGAGCCCGGTGGTGCGAGACCATAGCCGGCAGGTCCTGCGGTTCCGCGAAGACGGCTTCGTCTGCGCCGGACCCGTGTTCGACGACGACGTGGTGCGGCGGCTCAGAGCGGGCGCGGAGAGGCTGATCTCCCGCTTCACGGAGCAGGGACACGTCTCCGACGACTACTGGAACTACGAGGTCGACGGGGAACCCCCGGTGCTGTACCGCATCCACAACCTTGAGAAGCAGGACTGGCCGGAGGCCGAGCTGCTGTTCCGGGCGGAGTTGAGCGACCTCGCCGCCGAGTTCATCGGTTCCCCCGCCGTCCCGACGGCTTTCGCGCTGGTGCTCAAGGAGCCGTACCGGGCGGCCGGGGTGCCCTGGCACCGGGACCGCGCCGACGTCGCGCCCCACACGGTGTGCAACCTGAGCGTCTGCCTGGACACGGCGGGCCCGGAGAACGGGTGCCTGGAGGGGGTCCCCGGTTCGCACCTGCTGCCGGACGACGCGGACGTCGTGTCGGTGCGCGACGGCGGCCCCAGGACGCCGATCGCCGTACAGGAGGGCGACGTCGTCGTGCACGACGTCCGGCTCGTGCACGGGTCGGGACCGAACCCCACCGAGAAGTGGCGCAGAACGATCGTCATCGAGTTCGCGGACCCCGAGATGTCCCTCACGTCCTGACCGTCCGGCCATCGAACACCGCCAGAAGGGATCTCATGAGGGTTCTGTTCACCGTGTCCAACTGGGCCGGGCATTACATGTGCATGGTGCCCCTGGCGTGGGCGTTCCGCGCGGCCGGGCACGAGGTCCGGGTGGCGTGCCCACCGCAGCAGGTGCAGGGGGTCGCCTCGACGGGGCTGATGCCCGTGTCGGTGCTCGACGCACCCGACATGATGGAGAGCGCCCGGCTGGCCTTCTACGTCCAGGCGCTCTACACCCCGCAGCAGACTCCCGAGGTGCCGCTGCCGCTGCACCCGTTCACGGGGGAGGCGCTCGCCTCGCTCCGCGACTTCGACACGAGCCTGCTGGGCGACTTCTGGAAGGACACGGTCACCTCGATCCAGCGCAGCTACGACGGCGCCGTGAACTTCGCCGCCGCCTGGCGCCCCGATCTGGTGGTGCACGACATCATGGCGGTGGAGGGCGCGCTGATCGGCGCGCTCCACGACGTGCCCAGCGTCTACTTCTCGCCGGGCTTCATCGGCACGATCGAGACCGAGCCGGGGCTCAACCTCGTGGCCAACGACCCCCTCTCGTGCTTCGAGAAGTACGGCGTGGACTGGACCCGCCACAAGATCAAATATGCGGTGGACCCCTCGCCGGACGTGGCCGTCCCCCCGATGGGCGACGCGCTGCGCATCCCCATCAGATACCAGCCCTACAACGGGGCGCAGGATCTGGACCCCTGGATGTTCGGTCCCGCGAAGGGGAAACGGATCTGCCTGGTCTGGGGCAACTCGGCGACGGGCGTCTTCGGCGAGCAGCTCCCCGCGCTGCACCACGCGATCGACTCCGCCGCCCAGCACGGCGCGGAGGTCGTGCTCACCGCGGCCCTGTCGGAGGTGGAGCGCCTCGGCCCGCTCCCGCCGAACGTGCGGGTGCTGCGCAACTGCCCGCTCGAACTGATCCTGCCGAGCTGTGACCTGCTCATCCACCACGGCAGCGCCAACTGCTACATGAACGGGCTCGTGATGGGCATCCCGCAGCTGTCCCTGGCCCTCAACTACGACGGGCGGATCTACGGCAGGCGGCTCGACCCGTTCGGGGCGACCAAGACGTTGCCCGGCCTGACGGCCACCCGGGAGGAGATCGACAAGGCCCTCGGCGCCGTGCTGTTCGATCGGCAGTACGGCCGGGAGGCCGCCGTCATGCGTGACTCCCTCGCCACTGCGCCGACCGCCACGCAGGTGGCCGACCTGCTCATCAGGCTCGCGGCGACGGGCGGACTGACCGGCGAGGACGTCGCCGAGCTTGCGGCCGCCCGATGACGGCCACGACCATGGAAGGCGCGCGGGTCGTCGTCACGGGCGGCGCCGGCTTCATCGGGTCCCACCTCTGCGAATCGCTGATCGCCCAGGGCTGCTCGGTGATCTGCGTGGACAACATGTCCACCGGCGATCCGGAGAACCTCGCGGAGGTCGAGCGCTCACCGCGGTTCCGGCTGGTCCAGGCGGACGTCACCGAGCCGTTCACCGTCGACCAGCCGGTCGACCACGTCGTGCACCTCGCCTCGCCGGCCTCGCCGCTCGACTACCTCCGCATGCCGCTGGAGACGCTGCGCGTGGGTTCGGCGGGCACCGAGAACGCCCTGCGGGTGGCGGTGGCGCACCGGGCGCGTTTCGTGCTCGCCTCGACGTCGGAGGTCTACGGCGACCCCGCGCAGCACCCCCAGCTGGAGTCGTACTGGGGCAACGTGAACCCGGTGGGCCCACGCGCCGTGTACGACGAGGCCAAACGCTACGCCGAGGCGCTGACGGCCGCCTACCGCCGCACGCTCGGCGCCGACACGGCCATCGCCCGGCTGTTCAACAGCTTCGGGCCGAGGATGCGCCGCAACGACGGCCGTATCGTGCCGACCTTCATCGACCAGGCCCTGACCGGCAGGCCGCTGACCATCAACGGCTCCGGCGAGCAGACCAGATCTCTGTGCTACGTGGACGACACGGTCAGGGGCCTGCTGGCCCTGATGTGCAGCTCGGTGCCCGGGCCGGTCAACATCGGCGCCACCCAGGAGCTCTCCGTGCGCGAGATCGCCGAGCTGATCGCCCGGGAGGTCGGGGTCGAGCTCCGCACCGTGTCCCAGTGCCTGCCGGTCGACGAGCCGGGCCGGCGCTGCCCCGACATCGAGGCGGCCAGGACCCAGCTCGGCTGGAAACCGGAGATGCACGTCGCCGAAGGGCTGCGCCGGACCCTTGAATGGTGGTCGACAGCCTACGCCGGAGGGACACCCAGCCGGATGGACACCGCGAGTGAGGTCGTATGAGCAACGTGAAGCAGACGTCGAAGAAGCCCCCGCTGCAGAGCATGGGTGATCTCAACTGGGTGTGGGAGTGGAGCTCGCCGGAGGAGATGCAGATCCAGCTCGCCGGCACCCAGCCCAGGGACGAATACCTGCGGGACCGCGTCGACCGGGCGGACTGGGTGGCCGAGCGGTTGGGGCTGACCCCGGAGGAGGAGATCTTCGAGATCGGCAGCGGCGAGGGGATCATGGCGAAGGTGCTCGCCCCCCGGGTGCGCAGCGTGCTCTGCACCGACGTCAGCCAGTCGTTCCTCGGCAAGGCGCGCGTCACCTGCCGGGACCACGCCAACGTCTCCTACCACCACATCGAGAACGACTTCCTGGAGAAGCTGCCCACGGCCGGCTTCGACGCGGGGTTCTCGCTCAACGTCTTCATCCACTTCAACGTCTTCGAGATCTACCTCTATCTCCGCGAGATCAGGCGGATCCTGCGGCCCGGCGGCCGCTTCGGCTTCAACTTCGTGGACCTCGGCGAGGTGACGCGCGACTTCTTCCACCACTACGCGGAGCGCTACCGCGAGGCCAACCCGGTGGAGTTCAAGGGCTTCCTGACCTGGCACGGGGCCGACCTCATCGTCAAGATCGCCAAGGAGGCGGGGCTGACCCCCCTTCTCGACGAGTTCGTCGACGAGCAGGGCGTCGGCTTCCTGATCCTGCGGCGCGACGAGGAGCCGGCCGCGTGAAGCACCGCTCTCTCGGCGCGGACGGTCCTCCGGTCTCCTCGATCTGCCTGGGCACCTGGGCGCTCAGCGGCCTGTGGGGCGGACGGATCGAGCCCGGGGTGGAGGCCGTACGCCGCGCCTTCGACCTGGGCGTGAACTTCTTCGACACCGCCCACGCGTACGGCGGCGGCGCCGCCGAGGCCGCGCTCGCCCGGGGGCTGGGCGACCTGCTGCGCGGCCGCCGCGCGGAGGTGGTGATCTCGACCAAGGGCGGCCTGGAGACCCGCGGGAACACCGTCGTCCGCAACAGCGACCCCGCCTTCCTGCGCGCCAACCTCACCGACAGCCTGCGCACCCTGGGCACCGACTACGTGGACGTGTTCTTCGTCCACTGGCCCGACCCGACCGTCCCGCTGGCGGAGACCGCGGGCGTGCTGACGGACTTCGTCAAGGAGGGCCTGGTACGGCACGTGGGGGTCTCCAACTTCTCGGTGGCGGAGATGACCGAGTTCGCCGCGGCCGCTCCCGCGGACGTCGCGCAGGTCCCCTTCAGCCTGCTCGCCCGTGGCGCCGAGCGGGACGTCCTGCCCCACTGCCGGGACGCCGGGGTGGGGATCATGGGCTGGTCGGCGCTCGCCCACGGCCTGCTGACCGGCGCGCTGCGGCCGGACCACTCCTTCGCCCACGACGACTGGCGCGCCTACTCCCCGATGTTCAAGGGGGAGCGGTTCGCCCGGCTGCTGAAGCTGGTGGACCTCCTGACGGCCTTCGCCGCCGAACGCGGCTGCACCGTGGCCCAGCTCGCGCTGGCGTGGGTGCTCAGCCACCCCGCGGGGGTGGTGCCCGTCGTCGGGGCCCAGTTCCCCGAGCACATCGAGGACAGCGTGAAGGCGGTGGAGGTCCGGCTCACCGAGGCGGACCTGGCGGAGCTCGACCGCCTGGTGGCGGACGCGCCGTCGGTGGGACCGGAGGCCGGGCCGCCGAGCAGGACCGGGGACGGTGGCGGACATGCGGCCTGAGGCGGGACTCGCCGGGATGAACGACTGGTACGACGAGCTCACCGTGCAGATCATCGAACGGGTCTGTTCCCCGACCGCCAACACCGTCGACATCGGCGCCGGCGGCGGGGACATCCTCGCGCATCTCCTCCGCGCCGCGCCGCGGGGCCGGCACTTCGCCGTGGAGCCGCTCCCCGAGCTCGCCGACCGCCTCGACCGGGAGTTCCCCGGCGTCACCGTGGTGCGGGCCGCGGCCTCGGACCGGACGGGACGGGACGGCTTCGTGCACGTGCTCTCCAACCCCGGCTACAGCGGGCTGCGGCGCAGGCCCTACGACCGGGAGAACGAGACCCTGGAGGACATCGTCGTCGACACCGTGCGGCTGGACGAGGTCGTCCCCGCTGACGTGCGCGTCGACCTGATCAAGATCGACGTGGAGGGCGGGGAGGTGGTCGCCCTGCGTGGCGCCGCCGAGCTGCTGCGCCGCTGCCGCCCGGTCGTCGTCTTCGAGCACGGCGGCGACCGCACCATGCGGGAGTACGGCACGACCAGTGCCGACCTGTGGGCGCTGCTGGTCACGGAACTGGATTACGGACTGCACACCCTCCCCGGGTGGCTGGAGCGCTCGCCCGCCCTCGACGCCGGGGACTTCGCCGCCGCACTGCGGGAGCAGTGGTATTTCGTCGCGGACCAGAGAGGCCAGGCATGGTGAACCCGAATACCGCGGCACGGCCGGAGGACACCGTCCTGCCCGAGTGCCACATCCGGGAGACAGGCGTGCTCCCCGAGCACCTGACCGCGTTCCGGCGGCAGGGGGTGCTGGCGCTGCGCGGCCTGCTCGACCCCGTCGAGCTGGAGGCCGTGCAGGAGGCCGCCGGGTCGCTGATCGACGACGCGTGGCGCACCCGGTCCATGACCGACACCATCTGGACCCAGGAGCCCGACCACCCCGACGCGGCCCCGGTCCGGATCGAGTACGTGGTCGACAAGTCCCCGGTGATCGCCCGGCTGGCGGGCCACCCGCTCCTGCTGCGCGTGATGGAGGCCCTGGTCGGACCCAACCTCATCCCCACCTGGGACAGCATGGTGTTCAAGACCACGGCGGGCGCGCCCCGGCTGTCCTGGCACCGCGACGGCGAGATGTACGCCGACGCGGTGGGCGTCACCGGGGCGGGCCGGGTGATCGACGTCGGCGTCTACCTCGACCCGGCGCCGGAGGACAACTGCGTCTGGTGCATCCCGCAGTCCAACTACTGGGACGACGACCGGATCACCGCGACCGCCGAGCGGCTCAACGCCAGCGAATGGGACACCACGGGTGCGATCCCGGCGGTGATGCGGCCGGGTGACGTGCTCCTGCACAACATCCTGACGCTGCACGGCGCTCCGGCCGTGCAGGGCAAGCAGCGGCGGGTCGTCTACTTCGAGTATCGGCCGGCGGAGGTGGAGTGGCAGCTCGGCCCGCATGTCCCCGAATACGTCGGCCGCAAGCAGCAGGTGCTGCGCTCCTGCGTCGAGCAGCGCGCGGCGGCGCACGAGCACCGGGACGAGGAGCCCTTCGACTACTGCCCGGCCGAGCCGTTCCGGCACTGGGTGGGCCGCCCCGACCTCACCACGCTCCGCTTCCCCCACGAGGAGAACTGGCGTTGGTGAACCTACTGAACCGGGTGCCCGGCCTGTTCGGCGGCTCGCGGGCCGGCGCGGCGGAACGCTCCCTGGAGGAGGTCATGGCCGAGCGGTTCCGGGAGCGGGTCGACCCCCGGCCGGGCGACTGGGCCTACGCCCACCTGCTCGATCTGCGCCAGGCGCTCGCCGAGACGCTGCGCGACGCCTCCGGCCTCTGGCTCGACTACGGCGCGGGCACCGCCCCCTACCGGGATCTGTTCTCCACGGCGGAGGTGCGGACGGCCGACTTCCCCGACGGGGAGGCGTACCGGGCCGACCACGCGCTCGACCCCGACGGCCGCTGCCCCGTCCCGGACGGGACGTTCGACGGCGTGCTGTCCACCCAGGTCCTGGAGCACGTCACCGATCCGGACCAGTACCTGCGCGAGGTGTTCCGGCTGCTGCGGCCCGGCGGGCGGCTGGTGCTGTCGACCCACGGCGTGTGGGAGGAGCACGGCGGCCAGGACCTGTGGCGCTGGACCGCGGACGGCCTGGCCGTCCAGGCCGAGCGGGCGGGGTTCGCGGTCGACCGGACGACGAAGCTGACATGCGGCCCGCGCGGGCTGCTGCTCCTGCTCCGCCAACACGGGCGCGAGCACGGCTGGCCCGGGGGCGGCGCCGTCGGGCTGGCGCTGGGCGCCCTGTGGTGGATCGACCGCCTCCGGCCGCGGGCGGTCGACGACTACCTCCAGAACGCCTTCGCCGGCCTCGGCCGCAGCGAGGGACCGGCCGAGCCGTTCTACCTGGACATCCTGCTCGTCGCCAGGAAGCCCCCGGCGCGGGCCGCGGAGCCGGGCGACAGTTGAGCTTCCCCCGGCCGGCGGCGGGAGCCGTCGGCCGTCCCGTTGGAGTCGAATCCACCTGACCGGTTAGGGCACTGACATGACGAACGGCGAGGCAGCCGCGGGGAGCATGTGCGTGCTCCCCTGGATCCATCTGTGTGCGTCCATCGACGGCGTCTACGGCCGGTGCTGCGTGGACGACGCGATGTACCACAACGAGCTGTACGAGCAGCAGGACGAGCCGGAGTTCACGCTCAAGGAGGACGCGATCGGCTGCTCGCCCCGGTCCCGGTACGCGCGGGACAACCCGGACCGGGTCATGGGGGTGGAGGAGGCGTTCAACAGCCCCAACATGAAGCGGACCCGGCTGGCCATGCTCGCCGGGGAGCGGGTGGCCGCGTGCTCGTACTGCTACCACCGGGAGGACCGCGGCGCCCTGTCGTACCGGCAGGAGATCAACGAGCGCTTCCGGGACACGGTCGACTTCGACGCGCTGGCCGCCCGCACCGCGGCGGACGGCACGGTCGAGGACTTCCCGTTCTTCCTGGACATCCGGTTCGGCAACACCTGCAGCCTGCGCTGCGTGATGTGCACCTATCCGGTGAGCTCGGGATGGGGGGCCAAGAAGCGCCCGCCGTGGTCGTCGGCGGTGATCGACCCGTACCGCGACGACGAGGAACTGTGGAAGACGCTGCGGGAGAACGCCCACCTGATCCGCCGCCTCTACTTCGCCGGCGGCGAGCCGTTCATGCAGCCGGGGCACTTCGCGCTGCTCGACCTGCTGGTCGAGACCGGGAACGCCGGCAACGTGGACATCGTCTACAACTCCAACCTCACGGTCCTGCCCGAGTCGGTCTTCCCGAAGTTCCGGCACTTCAAGAGCGTCGGGATCGGCGCGTCCTGCGACGGCGTCGGCGAGGTCTTCGAGAAGATCCGGACGGGCGCCGACTGGGAGACCTTCGTCGGGAACGTGCGCCGCGCCAAGACCGAGGTGAAGCTGTGGCTGCAGGTGGCGCCCCAGCGGGACAACGTGTGGGGGCTGCGGGACCTGCTGGCGTTCGCCCGGGACGAGGGTCTGGACATCGACCTGGCCAACGTCGTGCAGTGGCCCGCCGATTTCTCGGTGACCAACCTGCCGGAGGCGGAGAAGGCGGCCGCCACCGACGAGCTGACCTCCCTCGTCGAGTGGTGCGCCGGCCTCGGCTGGGACAAACCCGCCGAGGACCTGCGGGCGCTGCGAACGTTCATGAACGCCGCCGATCCCACCGTCCTGGCCCACGAGGGAACGGTGTGAGCACGGCGGTCCGGGACTCCGGCCGCGGCTGGTGAACCGCTGAACGGGAGGGCCGGACGGCCCTCCCGTTCCCGTTTCTCCGTGGCTCCCGTTTCTCCGGGGCGCGCTCCTCCGGCTAGGAGGACGCCGCGGTCCCGGTCAGCAGCCCGACCAGGTGGTCGGCGATGGCGGTGACGGTGGGCCGCTGCCAGAACACGGTGGCGGGCAGGCTGTGCCCCAGGCGCTTCTCCAGCCGCCGCCGGATCACCACCGTCATGACGGAGTCGAGCCCCTGCTCGGCGAGCGGGCGCCGGAGATGCAGGTCCGCCACGGGCAGTCTCATCTCCTTGGCGATCTGGCCGCGGACCTCCTCCAGGACGCGCTCGCGCAGCAGTTCGGGCGGCAGGCCCGCGAACGACATGACCTCCTCCGCCGTTCCCGGCCCGTCGTCGGTGACGGCCGCCGGCGGCTGTTCGATCACGGGGTAGCGCAGGCCGGGAAGGCTCGCCAGCACCCGGCCCGCCTCGTCGGCGACCAGGGCGTCGACCGTGTCCGGCCGCTCGGGGTCGGGCACGACCTCGACGAGCACCGCCTCCGGCGGCAGGCCGGACACGGCCACCTCGTCGATGTGCACCACCATGCGCAGCAGCGGGATCCCGGGGAAGGCCGCCGGCGCTATGGACATGACCGCGTCCAGCACCGGCGCCCAGGTGGTGGTGTCCGCCGACCGCACGCGCGCCCGCAGGGCGCCGTTGCCCGACAGCAGCTCCTCGACGGTCCAGTCGAACCCGGTCGACGGCACGCCGACCTCGGCCAGCCGCCGGTGCACCAGGCCGGGGTCGGCCGGCTCCAGGCGGTACTCCCCCGGGTCCACCAGCGACCGCGTCCCGGCCGCGGCCGTCTCCGCGACCGTGGCGTCGGTGTGGACGAGCCAGTCGGGGTCCTCGCCGACGTCGTCGCCGACCGTCCGCGACGCGAGGCGTACGGCGGCGCCGTCGTGCACGACCTGGATCTCCCTGCGGCCGGCCGTCATCAGCGGGTGCCGCATCGCCACGTCGGTCAGCACCGGCGGCACGCCGTCGCGCGAGGCCGCGTCGAGGAAGGTGGCCACGAGCACGGCGGCCGGGACGATCTCCACGCCGTTGAGCGCGTGGCTCCCCGGGTAGGGGCGGTTGGCGTCGTTGAGGACGGTCCGCCACACCCGCAGCGGGCTCCCGGCGATACCGCTCCTGGCGCCCAGCAGGGTGGCGGACGCCACGTCGTGGCCGCGTCCTCCGGCTCCGGCCCGCCGGGCGGGCCGGTGCCAGTGCCTGCGGTGCCGCCAGGGGTAGACCGGCAGCGTGGCCAGTCCCCCCTCCGGGTGCAGGACCCGCCAGTCGACGCCGATCCCGTTGCAGTGCGCGCCGGCCAGGCCGGCGAGGAAGGCGCGGAGCTCCGGGGCGTTCCTGCGCAGCGTCGCGCCGACGAAGAAGTCCTCGGAGCCGATCTCGGCCAGCGTCTCGTGGATCGAGTGCGTCACCACCGGGTGCGGCGAGATCTCGACGAACGCGCGGTGGCCGTCGCCGGCCGCCGCGGTGACGGCGGCGGCCAGGCGCACCGGGTTGCGGAGGTTCGCCGCCCAGTAGGCGCCGTCGGCCGTCATCGCCGCGCGCGGGTCGTCCAGGGCGGTGGTGTAGATCGGGATGCGCGGGCTCCGCGGCGTGAGGCCGGCCGCGGCGGCCGCCAGGTCGGCGAGCAGCGGGTCCATGTGCGGGCTGTGGAAGGCCACGTCGGAGGCGACCCTGCGCACCCCGACGCCCTCGGCCGACCACCGTTCGATCAACGCCTCGATCGCGTCCTGGCCCCCGGAGACCACCGTCGAGACCGGTGAGGAGGCGATCGCGGCCACCAGGTCGTCGTGGTCGCCCAGCCGCGCGGCGGCCTCCTCGAACGGCAGGGTGACCATCGCCATCGCGCCCTTGCCCGAGGCCCGGCGCAGCAGCGACGAGCGGCGGCAGATCAGCCGGGCGCCCTCCTCCACCGTCAGGATCCCCGCGGTGACGGCCGCCGGGATCTCCCCCACCGAGTGTCCGATCACGGCGTCCGGGGACACCCCGCGGGAGCGCCAGAGCTCGGCGAGCCCGAGCTGCATCGCGAAGATCATGGCCTGGACCCGGTCGACCTCGTCGAGGTCCCCGTCGAGGATCGCCTGCCGGGGGGAGAAGCCGATCTCCTCCAGGAAGATCGGTTCCAGGGCGTCGATCACCCCGGCGAACGCCGGCTCGGAGGCCAGCAGTTCCCGTCCCATACCGGACCACTGTGAGCCGTGCCCGGAGAAGACCCAGACCAGCTTCGCGTCCTGCGTGACGGGCGACCCGGTGACGGCGCCGTCCGCCGGCTCGCCGGCGGCCAGCCCGCGGAGTGCCGCGACGAGCCCGCCGCGGTCGGCGGCCACGGCGACCGCCCGGTGGGTGAGATGCGACCGGCGCAGGGCCAGGGTGTGCCCGGCGGAGGCCAGGTCGCCGCCCCGCGCGACGTGGTCGGCCAGCGCCCCCGCCCGGTCCCGCAGCGCGCTCTCCGAACCGGCCGACAGCGGGAAGAGCGTCTCGGTCCGGAGCGGGCCCGCCGGGCGCGGCGCCTGCCGTACCGGGGCCTGTTCGAGCAGTACGTGGGAGACGGTCCCGCCGTAGCCGAAGCCGGACACCCCAGCGCGGCGCGGATGCGCCCGCTCGGGCCACGGCGTGTGCCCGGTCACCAGGCGCAGCCCCAGCCGGTCCCACTCGATGGCGGGATTGGCCTCGGTGACCAGCAGGTTGGACGGGATCTCCGCGTGGTCCAGTGCGAGGATCGCCTTGATGACCCCGGCGATGCCGGCGGCGCCCTCCAGGTGGCCGATGTTCGACTTCACCGAGCCGATCAGGCACGGCTCCTCGCGGTCCCGCCCGTACACGGCGCCGATCGCCGCCGCCTCCATCGGGTCGCCGAGCGGGGTCCCGGTGCCGTGGGCCTCGACGTAGCCGACCGTGCCCGGCTCGACCCCCGCCGAGCGCAGGGCCCCGGCCATGACGTGCTCCTGCGCCTGGCCGCACGGCGCCATGATCCCGTTGGTCCAGCCGTCCTGGTTGACCGCGCTGCCACGCACCACGGCCAGCACCCGGTCGCCGTCGCGCTCGGCGTCGGCCAGCAGCTTCAGCACCACGACCCCGCAGCCCTCGCCGCGGCCGTACCCGTCGGCTGTGGCGTCGAACGACTTGCTCCGGCCGTCGGGCGCCAGGGCGCCCGCGGCGCCCAGCGTGAGCGACTGCCCCGGCGAGACGAGCAGGTTCACCCCGCCGGCCAGCGCGAGCGTGCTCTCCCCCAGCCGCAGGCTCTGCGCGGCCAGGTGCAGGGCCACCAGCGACGCCGAGCAGGCGGTGTCCACGGTGAGGCTCGGTCCGCGCAGGTCGAGCGCGTGGGAGACGCGGTTGGAGACGGCGCAGGTCGCGGCGCCGATGCCGGTCCAGGCGTCGATGCTCGGCAGGTCCTCCAACTGGCGGCCGCCGTAGTCGTAGGTGCAGACGCCGGCGAAGACACCCGTGTCGGTCCCGGCCAGTTCCTCTGGCGGGATGCCCGCGTGCTCCAGAGCCTGCCACGCCACCTCCAGCAGGATCCGCTGCTGCGGGTCCATCAGCTCGGCCTCGCGCGGGGAGATCCTGAAGAACTCCGCGTCGAAGCCGTCGATCTCGGTCAGGAAGTTCCCCGCCCGGATCACCCGCCGCAGGGCGGCCTCGAACTCGGGGCCCAGCTCGCGGTAGCCGTCCCAGCGCTCCGGCGGCACCTCGCCCGTGGTGTTGCCGCCGCGGGCGAGCAGCTCCCAGAACTCCTCGGGTGAGTTGACGTCTCCGGGAAGGCGGCAGCCGATTCCGATCACGGCGACCGGCTGGGGGGCCGCCGGGGGCGGCTGGAGTCCCTTGAGTTCCACGAGCATCCTCTGCTGTCGGATTTCTGAACGGATGAGGCCCTGGGGCGTCACTTCTCCCACGCCGGCGACTCCAGGACCTGGACGATCACGCAGGACACGACGAGGCCGGGCGCGGTGCCGAGCATCAACATGTGGTCGCCCGGTCCCAGCTCGCCCGTGCGGACCAGGTGCTCGAAGGACAGGATGTGGTCGCTCGCGCCGCAGTGCCCGATGGTCCGGCCGAACTCCCAGGTCGAGCGGGTCATCGGCAGGCCCCAGGCGGCCATGACGCGCTGCTCGACGACCTCCCTGGAGTAGTTCATGAAGGCGACCCGCGTGATGTCGCCGATCTCGATGCCCGACTCCTCCAGGGCCTGGTCGACCAGGGCAGTCGTGTGCTCGGGCATCGTGGCCATCGCCACCGACGCCGGGCTCCGGGTGGCGAACTGCTGCCCGATCCGGGCGCTGAAGTCGGTGGGGCGTCCCCGGGTGATGCTCGGCGGGAACAGCGGCTCGTCACCGCGGTGCAGCGCCTCCGCCTCCGGGATCGTCCTCGAACACACCGAGCGGAGCCGCGCGAACCCGGGCCGCTTGGTCAGGACCAGCGCGCAGGCGGCGTCCCCGCCGATGAAGCCGGGCCCCATCCGCCAGCGGTCGATCAGCGGCGTGCCGTAGTTGTCGGCGGCGACGAGCAGCGCGCCGGTGCGCTCGGGTACGGCCAGCAGATGGCTCGCCGCCAGCTCCATCGCGCTGAACAGGCCGTTGCACCCCTGGCGGATCTCCAGCGCCAGCAGGTCGCCGCCCACCAGGTGCCGCTGCAGGTAGGAGTGCGGCGGCCAGCCGTCCGGGCCCTGGTGCCAGGTGCTGGCGTACAGCAGCAGATCGAAATCCAGGGGAGAACCGCCCCACCGCTTGACCGCCTGCTGCGCGGCGCGCAGCGCCATTTCCGGGGGCGGTATCTCACCCGCGACCGCCGCGCCGCCCAGCTCGTGCGACTTCACGTCCTCCGCGGGGTAGAGACCGCGCTCGACGGCCCATTCGACATTCACGGTCGGCGGGACGAAGGCTCCCAGGGCGCTGATGAAAACATTCGGTGTACGCACGGATCAATCTTTCCAATCTCTATGCGGCCCCTTTCGGCGCGTGTTAACCCTATAATCTGAAATGAAAAACTGATTTAGGAATTCACCTAGGAATTCCTGTCCGCCAGATTTACCGGCGTTTGCGTGAGGCTTTCACGCGGCCCGCGGCGGACGCGCGGGTCGCGGCGCCGCTGACATGCCGCAGGCCCGGGTCTTCGCGGTGAAGACCCGGGCCGGGGCGTGCGGCGGCGCCACGTCCCTGGGATCCGTCCAAGGATCAGGGAATGATCTCCATCTGGGCCATCATGCCCAGCGCCGAGTGCTCCAGATAATGGCAGTGATACATGTACCGCCCCGTATAAGGCGTCTGGAAGGTCATCTGGATGCGCACCGTCCCTCTCGGCGGGAGATACACGGTGTCCTTGAGCCCGGCGTCCTCGGGGAGCGGCGGGCCGCCGTCCCTGCTCAGCACCTGGAACTGCACCAGGTGCATGTGGAAGGGGTGGTCGAAGGGGATCGGTGTCACGTCCGCGTTGACGATCTCCCAGATCTCCGTGGCGCCCTGCTTGACCTGCAGGTCCACCCGGTCCGGGTCGAACGGCCTGCCGTTGACCAGGCCGACCGGCGGCCTGGCCGACATGTCGAAGCTCATCGACACCTGACGCTCGACCGTGGCGGCGCCGAGCGCGGGCAGCGGGACCAGCTCGGCGGGCACGCTGCTGCGATCCCGCCCGTGCGCGGCCGACACGTCGAAGCGCAGGATCGGGTTCTCCCCCTCATACAGGTACAGCGGGCTGTCGTCCAGCCGCCCGGAGAAGTCCACCACGATCTCCACCCGCTCGCCGGAGGAGATCACCAGCTCCTCCCGTGACACCGGCGCGGGGAGCAGCCCCCCGTCCGAGGCGATCTTCGTCATCGGCACGCCGCCCATGTTCAGCCGGAAGACGTGCTTGAGGGAGGCGTTGAGCAGCCGGAACCGGTATTTGCGCGCGGCGACCGGGAAGTACGGCTGCGCCTTGCCGTTGGCCAGGACGGTCGTCCTGTTGTCGGGGTGGCCGAAGACCAGGGCGCCCTTCTCGTCGAACTGGGCGTTGCGCAGCATGATGGGCACGTCGTACTTGCCGCTGGGCAGGTTGAGGCGCCTGTCGGCCTTGTCGTGGATCAGGTAGAAGCCGTGCAGGCCGCGGTAGACGTGGTCGGCCTCCAGGCCGTGCGTGTGGTCGTGGTACCACAACGTCGCGCCGCGCTGCGTGTTCGGGTAGTCGTACACCCGGGTCGCCCCGGGTGCGATGAGGTCCATGGGATGGCCGTCGTTGGCCGCCGACACGTGGCCGCCGTGCAGGTGCACGTTGGTCAGCTGGTCCAGCTCGTTGACGAAGGCGACCTTCACCGGGCGGCCCGCCCTGGCCCGGATGGTCGGGCCGACGAACTGCCCGCCGTAGGTGAGCGCGGGGGTGCGCAGGCCGGGGATGATGTCCACCTCCGCCGCCCGGATGGGCAACGTGTAGGTGTCCACGCCTCCCGTCGTCCGCGAGGGCCTGAGCACGGGCGGCACGGGCATCCGCTCGGTGAACGGGGTGAAGGTCACGTGCGTGGCGCCCACCGTGCCGGCGGAGGGCTGTGGCACGTGGCCGCCGTGGTGCCCCTGGTGCCCGATCCCGGACAGGGCCGTCGGGGTGTCCCCGAGGAAGCGCAGCACTGCGCCACCGCCCAACGCGGTGACGCCGAACGCGAGTAAGCGCCGTCGGTTCAGCATGTGAGTTCCTACCGGGGGTCGGGGCTTCAGCTCAGCGGCCGGGTCCGCCCGATGCCCAGCGTGGGGCTGGTCCTCAGGTACAGGCCGGTGGTGGAGTCGAACAGGTCGTGGGCGTCGAGCTTGCCGGGCGCCTCGCTGACGGGCGCGTTCAACGTGTTGGCCGAGGCCATGAGGCGGGCCTGCTCGGCGGCGAGGAACAGCTGCTGGACCGAGTTGTCCTGATCCGCGGTGGGCTGGGCGATGCCCTCGTGCCGGCCCTCCGCGGCGTCGTCCATGTCGGCGATCCCCGCGACGAGCTGGGCGAACGCCCTCGCCCCGTCGACCTTCTCGTACTCGGTGTCGGCCCTGTCGTGCACCAGCGCGTCGGCCAGCGCGAAGTAGGACTCCTTGCCCGCCTGCTGCTGGTAGACGCCCGCGACCAGGGTGAACAGGCGCTCGTAGGCGTTGCGGTAGAGGGACTCGTAGAAGGCGCGGGCCTCCTCCTCGCTGACGTCGCCGTTGAGCGTGCCCAGGATGGACGCGGCGGCGAGCATGCCGCTGTAGAGCGCCAGGTGCACGCCGGTGGACAGCAGCGGGTCGAGGAAGCAGGCGCTGTCGCCCGCGGCGAAGTATCCGGGCCCGCAGAAGCTGTCGGCGACGTAGGAGAAGTCCTGCTCGACCCGGACGCCGGGCTGGTAGGTCCCGTTCTCGAGCAGGCCGCGCACCGAGGGCGACTCCTCGACCAGCGACGCGAGCATCGCTTCGAGGGACTCGTGCGCCTTGCGCCGCTCCAGGAACCGCGTCTGATGGGTGACGAACCCGACGCTGTAGCGGTCGCCGCGCAGCGGGATCACCCAGTACCAGCCGTCGGGGGCCGAGATCACGTTGATGCCGCCGGCCGGGGAGCCGGGGAGCAGCGCCCCGCCCTGCCAGTAGCCCCAGATGGCGACGTTCTTGAACGTCTCGGTCGGACGGCGGTTCTTGAAGTGCTGCGAGGGGATCAGCCCGGCGCGCCCCGACGCGTCGACCACGAAGTCGAACTCGGTGGTGCGCAGCTCGCCGGACTCGGGATCGGCCCACTCGGCCGCGACGGCACGGTCGCCGTCGAACAGCACCCTCTTCACCGTGGCGCCCTGGACGATCTCGGCGCCCTGTTTCGCGGCGTTGTTCAGCAGGACGTGGTCGAATTCGTCGCGGTCGACCTGCCAGGACCGCACGCCGGGGCCGAAGATCTTCGACCAGTCGATCGCCCAGTCCTCCTTGCCCCAGCGCAACATCACGCCGTTCTTCTCGGTGTAGCCACAGGCGTCGACCTCGTCCAGCGCACCCACGTAATCGACGATCGTCCGGCACGAGGAGGCGATGGACTCGCCGATGTGGTAGCGGGGGAACGTCTCCTTCTCCAGCAACCGCACCGACAGACCCGCTCTGGCGAGCAGGGCCGCAGCGGTCGATCCGGCCGGGCCTCCGCCGATGACCAAGACTGTGCTGGGCATTGAGCTCCGATCATAAAGTTCGCAACGGCCTGAATGGCGCGGGCTATGTGAATGGACGCCCACTCTACGTGCCGCCGAAAATTGGGATCAATAACCCGTGAAAGGTCTAGTAGAACCGCTAGTGCGGCGCCACCGCCCTAGGTCGTACCGGCGACGATTGCTATCGTTGGCCCTCCATCCCGTAAGGAAAACCAATGGACGACGAGTATGGCCGGAGCCCGCTCTGGGAACGGTACGGCAGGACCAAAGTGACGAAGGAGGCCGTCACCGATCTGGCCAACTTCAAGTCCAACGAGGTGAACTTCAAAATGGCCCTCTGGGATCCGGGGGTCAATGGCGTGAGGTATCTGAAGACCTTGGTCTTCAATCTGAGCGCCGGCCTGAGCGAGGCCAACCGGGCCAGGCTCCGCAGAATTCACAACCGTGAAGTGGGAAATCCCATCGCCGTCAGATACGACGGTGAAACGGTCTGCATGGACTATTTACAGGCCGTGTTCGAGGTGGAGTTCCTGGCCGGCCACCTCGACCTGGACGGATCGGCGGTCCTGGAGATCGGCGCGGGGTACGGCCGGACCTGCCACGCGATCATGTCCAACCACGATCTCGCCTCCTACCACATAGTCGATCTGGAGAACTCGATCCAGCTCTGCCGGGCCTACCTGGGGACGGTGCTGGAGGAGGAGCGGTTCGCGAGGATCCACTTCCACTCCGTGGACGAGGCGGGCGGGGTCGACGCCCTGTTCCGGGACCTGAGTTTCGACCTGTGCATCAACATCGACTCGTTCGCCGAGATGAACGCGCGGACGGTACGCGCCTACCTCGACCGCATCGCGGTGACCTGCCGCCACCTCTACGTGAACAATCCGGTCGGGAAGTATCTGGACAAGAGCCTGGACGGCCACTCCCAGGGGGACGAGGTCGTCGCCCTGGCGCTGAGCACCGGGCCGCTGCGGGACGTCATCGACATCCACGACAACCGCGCGGTCGAGGCGCAGTCGCGCAAGTTCGTCACCGCCTACAGGCCGGGCGACGGCTGGCGGTGCGTCGCCGAGGGCCGGTCCGTTCCGTGGACCTACTACTGGCAGGCGCTCTACCGCAACGACAGAGGCGTGGGCGGATGGCCCGGCCGCTGATCACGGTGCTCGGCGCCTCGGGGTTCGTGGGCTCTGCCGTTCTGACAGCGCTCGCCGAGCGCCCGGTCAGCGTGCGGGCCGTCTCTCGCAGGCCGGCCGCGGTGCCCGCCGCCGGTCCGGCCGAGTTCGAGGTGCGCACGGCCGACCTCACCGACGCCGAGAGCCTCGCGGCGGCGGTGGCCGGGTCCGACGCGGTGATCAATCTCGTGCTCGACGCCTCCGGCTGGCGCGGGGCCGACGACGACTCCGCGACCGCGCGGGTGAACGTGGACGTGATGCGCGACCTCGTCGGGTGCCTGCGGGCGGGCCGTAAAGAACGTCCCCCGGTGGTCGTGTCCGCCGGTTCGGTCTCCCAGGTGGGTCCGCCGCCCAGGTCACCGATCGACGGCACCGAGCCCGACCGTCCCCAGACCTCCTACGACCGCCAGAAGCAGTCGGCGGAGGGCCTGCTCAAACGCGCCTCGCACGCGGGGACCGTCCGCGGCGTCTCCCTGCGGTTGCCCACGGTGTTCGGCGACGGCCCCGACCGGGGCGTGCTGGCGACGATGGCACGCCGCGCACTGGCCGGTGAGGCGCTCACCATGTGGCATGACGGCACGGTCGAGAGAGAGCTGCTCTACGTCCACGACGTGGCGGACGCCTTCGTCGCGGCACTCGACCACGCGGACGCCCTGGCCGGCGGGCACTGGCTCCTCGGGCGCGGCCGGGGCGAACGGATCGGCGACGTCTTCCGGACCATCGCCGACCTCGTGTCCGCGCATACGGAGCGCCCGCCGGTCCCGGTCGTCTCCGTCCCGCCACCCGCGGACGCCCGACGGACCGACTTCCACAGCGTGGTGGTCGACTCGTCGGCGTTCCGCTCGGTCACGGGGTGGCGGCCCCGGGTGCCGCTGCGCGAGGCCCTCACCCTCATGGTGCGTGCCCTGGCCGGAAGCCCGCCTCAATCTTGACGCACGTCCGGTAGTCCGGCAGCAGGCCGGCGGCCAGGGCCTGGTCGAGGCGGGGCGCCGTCCGGTCCCGGTCGGACAGGACGGGCTCGACGTCCTCGGGGATGGGCAGGTTCAGCGCGGGGTCGAACGGCGACAGCGCCAGCTCGTTCTCCGGCACGTACTCCTGGGACAGGGTGTAGGACATCATGCTGTCGTCCTCCAGCGCGACGAACAGGTGGCCGACGCCCACCGGGAGGTAGAGCGAGCGGCGGTCCCGGGAGTCGAGGACGACGGCGTCCCACCGCCCGAACGTGGGGGACCCGACCCGCACGTCGACGACCATGTCGAGCACCCTGCCCCGCGGGCAGTGGACGTGCTTGGCGGTGCCGGGCGGCGCCGCCGTGAAGTGCAGGCCCCGGACCACGCCCCGGCGGGAGACGCTGTAGCTGAGCTGCCGCGCCGGGAACAGCGGGTATCCGACCGTCTCGACGAACGCCGACTCCTCGTACGGTGACAGGAAGACCCCCCGGTGGTCCGGGAAGACGGTCGGGGTGAAGGCGAACGCGCCCTCGACCGCCAGCTCGCGTGCGTGCATGTCGGCTCAGCTCTCCACGTGAACCCTGGGAACGTAGAGGATCCACCGGCCACCGGCCCTGCGGAACTCCTGCTCCTTGGCCATGATCTCGTCCGCGTGGTTCCAGGCGAACAGCAGCGCGTAGTCGGCGGCGGAGGCGGAGAACGCCTCCGCCGGCCGGACCGGGATGTGCGCCCCGGGGGTCAGCCGGCCCTGCTTCGTCGGCGTCGTGTCGCAGACCCACGACACCAGCTCGGGTCCGATACCGCAGAAGTTGGTCACGGTCGCGCTCTTGGCGGTCGCGCCGTAGGCGACGACCCGCTTCCCCTCCGCCTTCAGCCGCCGGAGCAGGGCGAGCAGGTCGTCGCGGATGCCGTTGACGTCGGCCGCGAAACGGCCCAGCCGCTCCGGGCTCGCGACGCGGCGGTCCTCCTCCTCGGCGATCAGCCGGGCGACGCTTCCGGCGGGCCTGCGGGCCCCGGCCCGCGCGATCGTGTAGCGCACCTCGCCACCGTGCACCGGCAGCCGCTCCACGTCGACCAGCTCGAACCCGAAGCGCCCGGCCATCGCCTGCACCGAGCGCGCGGTGAAGAAGAAGAAGTGCTCGTCGTAGATCTGGTCGAACGATGTCTTCTCCAGGATGTCCCCCAGGTAGGGGTCCTCGAAGACGAAGACGCCGTCGGGGGCGAGCAGCGCGTCGACCCCCTGGAAGACAGACTTCAGGTAGGGGATGTGGCAGATCGTGTTGGCCGCGTAGATGACGTCGGCCGGGCCCTCGGCCGCACGGACCTCGACCGCGGTCGACTCCTCGAAGAAGTCGCCACGCACCCGCAGGCCGCCCGCCCTGGCCACGTCGGCCACCTTCCCGGACGGCTCGAAGCCCAGGTGCCGGACGCCGGCCTCGTGGATGGTCCGCAGCAGCACCCCGTCGTTGGAGCCGATCTCGACCATGAAGGGATCGGGCCCGGTCAGCTCGGTCTCCAGAAAGCGGCGCGCGGTGTGCGCGAAGTGTTTCTGCATCACCGACGACCCGGACGAGTAGTACGGGTAGTCCTCGTGGAACATCTTCTCCCGCGGGACCTCCTCCATCAGCTGGACCATCGTGCACGCCTCGCACACGCCGACCGAGAGATGGAAGAAGAACTCCCCGGCCAGGTCCGGCTCGCCGAGGAATCGGTCGGAGAGCGGCTGGCGGCCGAGGTCGAGGAACTCCACGACGGTGCCCTCGCACACCCGGCACGTGCCCGTGGGCCGTGTCCCTCCAACAGCAGCAGCAGACATCATGATCTCCTTAACCGTCAGAGTGTCGCCAGCACCTCGCGCAGCGCGCCGATCACCTTGTCCTGGAGGTCGATCGGCATCGACGGGTACATGGGGAGAGAGAAGATTTCCTTCGCCAGCCGTTCGGTGACGGGCAGTGAGCCGTCCGCGTATCCGAGACGCGAGAAACCCGTCATGGTGTGAACCGGCCAGGGGTAGCTGATGTTCAGCAGAATATCGTGATTCTTCAGCTGTTCGATGATTCTGTCGCGCTGTGGATGGCGCACCACGTAGAGGTAATAGACGTGTTCGTTCCCGGCGGTCACCCGCGGCAGCACGAGACCGGTCGATCCGATGACGTCGCGCAATCCCTCGGCATAACGGGCGGCCACCGCGCGGCGGCCCGCGATGTAATCGTCGAGGCGCCGGAGTTTCCGCCGCAGAATCTCCGCCTGCACCTCGTCCAGACGGCAGTTGTGACCGGGCGTCTGGACGACGTAATAAACTCTGTCCATTCCGTAATAGCGCAGCTGCCGCAGGCTCCGCTCGACGGCCGGGTCGCCGGTCACGACCGCGCCGCCGTCCCCGTAGGCGCCCAGCACCTTGGTGGGGTAGAAGGAGAACATGGCGGCGGTGCCCATCGTGCCGGCGGTCCGGCCGTGGTGGCGGGCGCCGTGCGCCTGGGCGCAGTCCTCCAGGACGGACAGGCCGTGCTCGGCGGCCAGCCTTTCGAGCGGGGCCATCTCCACGCACTGGCCGTACAGGTGCACCGGGAGCAGCACCTTGGTCCGCGCGGTGATCGCGTCGGCCACCAGGCCGGAGTCCATCAGGTAGTCGTCCTCGCGCACGTCGACGAAGACCGGCGTGGCGCCCACGGCGTCGATCGCCAGGACCGTCGGGGCCGCCGTGTTGGAGACGGTGATCACCTCGTCGCCGGGGCCGACGCCCAGCGCCTGCAGGGCCAGCTTGATGGCGTTGGTGCCGTTGTCCACCCCCACGCAGTGGGGCATGCCGTGGTAGGCGGCGAATTCCTCCTCGAAGCGCCGGACGCTCTCGCCGAGCACGAGGTTTCCGGACTCGAAAACCGTCTCCACCGCGTCGAGGAGATCGGTCCGCTCCTTTTCGTATTCCGGCAGATAGTCCCACACTCGAATAGCCATGTTCGCCTCCCTACGACGGAGCCTGGGAGCGGAGGGCCCGGACGCTCATGTAGTCGTTGTCCTGGTCGAGATCCAGGGCCTGACCGCTCAGGTAGTCGACGCCGTCGACGTAGCTGTACGGCTGCATGAACGAGCCCGCCCGCACGTCCCGGTAAAGGCGCGCCAACGGGTGGTCGCCCGAATAGGAAAGGCCGCCGACCATCGTGAGGCAGTCGTTGACGACCCGCATGGACAGCTCGTTGACCGTCATCTTGGCGTACTGGAACGGCGTCATCATGCGCCGCCCGCGCTCGTCGAGATCCCCGGTCAGGTCGTCGGAGAGGGCGTCGGCGTTGAGCAGCGCGGCGCCGGCCGCCGTCCGCAGGGCGTAGAGCCGGGCGTCCGTCTCGGCGATGAGGGTGCGCGCCGCGGCGGGGACGCCCGACGACCGGCGGGCGCAGATGCCGACCGCGATGTCCCGGGCCGCCTGGGCGGCGCCGGCGTAGATCCCCAGCATGGTGATCGAGCTGACCGTCTGCCCGGCCAGTACGGCGTCGCGGCGCGCGCCGACCTCGCCGCGGTCGAGAATGTCCGTCGCCGGGACGGGACACCCGTCGAAGACGATGTCGAGCGTGCCGGAGGCCCGCATCCCGAGGCCGTCCCAGTTGTCCAGCACCGTGAGCCCGGGGGTGTCGCGGTGCACGACGGGCACGGCCAGCGTCCCCGGCCCCGCCTCGGCCCGCTTCAGCGCGTGCACGAAGAAGTGCGTGGCGATCGGCGCCATGCTCACCAGGGTCTTGCGGCCCGACAGCAGCCAGCCGCCCGACCCGTCGGGGGTCAGCTCGGTGACCGCGCCCGGAGCGTCCTTCAGCCCGCCGCAGACGGCCGCCTCGCCCGTCGCCATCGACCGCAGCAACCGCTCGGCCAGCTCCCGGACGTGCGCGGGGCCGTGGCGCCATTCGTAGGTCAGCGTGAGCCCGCGGCTCAACTGCACGTGCAGCGCCAACGCCGTCGAGGCGTCGGCCTCGGCGAGCGCGACCAGCCCCACCGCCACGTCGTACATCTTGCTGACGCCGAGACCGCCCAGTTCCTTGGGCACGGTCGCGCCCATCAGACCGGTCTTGGCGAAACCCTCGAAGGTCTCGACGGGGAAGGTTCCGGCCCGGTCGTTGCCACCGGCCTCGTCCCGGATCCGCGAGTCGAAACCGGTCAGCAGGCCGACCATGGTCCGGCCCTCCGGCGTGATCGGTGCCCGTAAATCTACCGCCGCCCACGAATGCACGGTCTCAGTTGACATTGCATGTTTCCGTTTCCGCAGTTCCGACCCGGCCCATGTCGAGCCGTCACGACGCCCTCGACACAGGGAACCACAAAATATATGAAAGATGGTTAGCGGGAAGGCTTCAAAGCGGGGATGATCAAGAAGTCTAGGCGAATCCCTCGATCTAATCGGGCTCCGGGATCTGCATTGTGTGGCCGCAGCTCGGTCGGATATATATTCAGCCGACCCTGACCGGAGGACTTGTGAAGATACTTTTTATCTCGGGGCCGACGAAGTCGAGCGTATTCGGTCTCGCGCCGCTCGCGATCGCGGCGCGAGGGAGTGGTCACCAGGTCATCCTGGCCTCGACGCGGGAAGCCGTGTCCGCGGCCCTGGGCATCGGCGTGCCGGCGTTCTCCACGACCCCGTTGTCGCTGACGGAGCTGATGACGCTCGACCGCGCGGGAGAGCCGCTGCGGATCCCGCAGGACGAGGCGGAGCTGCCCGTCTTCGTCGGCCACATGTTCGGGCGGCTGGCCGCCGCCGGCCTCGACCCGCTACGCGGACTGGTGGCCGGCTGGCGGCCCGACCTCATCGTCGGCGGGCCGCACGCCTACGTCGCGCCCCTCCTGTCCGCCGAGTTTGGCCTGCCCTGCGTGCGGCACCTGCTGACCGGCAACGCGATCGACAGGGAGGGGACCCACCCGGGCGTCGAGGAGGAGCTCCGTCCCGAGCTGGACAGGTTGGGGCTCGACCACGTCCCCGGCTTCGACATGGCCGTCGACATCTTCCCGGAGAGCACCAGGCCCGACGGCGCCACGTCCGCGCAGCCCATGCGGTGGATACCGACGAACGAGCAGTGCCCGCTCCAACCGTGGATGTGCGCCCGGGGGGAACGCCGCCGGGTGCTCGTGACCGCGGGCAGCCTGGCGACGCCCACGCACAACTTCGGCTTCCTGCGCGGCCTGACCGACGCCCTCACGGAACTGGACGTGGAGGTCGTCATCGCGGCGCCGGAGGAGGTGGGCGAGGGGCTGCGCGCCGAACGCGGCGTCGCCCACGCGGGCTGGGTCCCCATGGACGTGGTGCTGCCCACCTGCGATCTCATCGTCCATCACTCCGGCACGATGACCGCGCTGACGGCGCTGCACGCCGGCGTCCCGCAACTGATCATCCCGCAGGAGAGCAGGTTCACGGACTGGGCGCGGATGCTGTCCGCCCGGGGCGTCGCGATGACGCTGCCGCCCGGGCAGGACACGCCCGACGCCGTCGCGGCGGCCGGCCGGGAGCTGCTGGGGAACCCCTCCTACACCGAGGGGGCGCGCGCGATCGCCCGAGAGATCGCCGAGATGCCCCTGCCCGCCGAGGTCCTCGGCGTTCTGGAAAAGCTCGTGACAGCCTAGGAGCGACATGCGCGTGCTCGTGACCGGCGGAGCCGGGTTCATCGGGTCCCACCTCACCGACGCCTTGCTCGAACGCGGCGACGCCGTCACCGTCCTCGACGACCTGTCCACCGGCCTGGCCGGACGGCTGGACCCGGGGGTCGCCGTCCACCGGGAGTCGGTCACCGACGCCGCGGCGCTCACCCGGCTGACCGAGCGGATCCGCCCGGAGGTGATCTGCCATCTCGCGGCCCGGATCGACGTCAGGGCCTCGGTCGCCGACCCCGCGGCCGACGCCGGGGTCAACGTGGTCGGCACCATCAACGTGCTGGAAGCGGCCCGCGCGGTCGACGCCCGGGTCGTCTTCGCCTCCACCGGCGGCGCCCTGTACGGGGCGGACGCCGAGATCCCCTCTCCGGAAGGGCTGACACCCGAGCCGGAGGCCCCCTACGGGACGGCCAAGTACTGCGCCGAGCAGTACATCGGCCTGTACAACCGGCTCTACGGCACCGGCCACACCGTGCTCCGGCTCGGCAACGTGTACGGCCCGCGCCAGGACCCGGCGGGGGAGGCCGGCGTCGTGGCGATCTTCTGCGGCCGGGTCCTGCTCGGGCGGCGGCCGACCGTGTTCGGCGACGGCGCCCAGACCCGCGACTACGTCTACGTCGGCGACATCGTCGAGGCGTTCCGCACCGCCGTCGACCACGGGCGGCCCGGGGTGTGGAACATCGGCACCGGCGTCCCGACCAGCGTCCTGGACCTCCTGGAGCTCATCGGGCGGACCGCCGGCCATGCCCCGGAACCGCTGTTCGCCCCCGCCCGCCCCGGCGAGCTGCAGCACTCCGCCCTGGACGTCACCCGCGCCACCGCCGAGCTGAAATGGTGCGCCCGCACCTCCCTCGCGGCCGGGATCGCCAAGACCTACAAGTGGGCCGAGGCCGGCGAACCGATTGACGCCAAGTGCTGATTCTCTGGTGTTTTTCTCAGTTTTTCCCGATCTTTCATCGCATATAGTTAAATGTCCATGATTTCCATCGGGAAAGGGAGTTCTTTGACGAGCACGCCAGAACGATCCCGACGCCTTTACCGAGAGATGCGCCTGATCCGGGAATTCGAAGAACGGTGCTTCGAAATGGCCCTTTCCGGAGAACTGGTGGGCGGAATTCATCCGTACATCGGCCAGGAGGCCGTCGCGGTGGGCGTGTGCTCCCAGTTGGACGTCCAGGACGTCATCACCAGCACGCACCGCGGGCACGGGCACGTGCTGGCCAAGGGGGCCGATCCGAAACGGATGCTGGCCGAGCTGTACGGCACCACCGAGGGTCTCAACCGGGGCCGCGGCGGCTCGATGCACGCCGCCGACGTCAGCCTCGGCATCTTCGGCGCGAACGGGATCGTGGGCGCGGGTGCGCCCATCGCGACCGGCGCGGCCTGGGCGGCCCGGCGGGCCGGCCGGGAGCAGGTGGCGGTGAGCTTCTTCGGGGACGGCGCGCTGAGCCAGGGGGTCGTCCTGGAGGCGTTCAACCTGGCGGCGCTCTGGTCGCTGCCCGTCGTGTTCGTCTGCGAGAACAACGGCTACGCGACCAGCCTGCCGGTCGGCAGGGGCCTGGCGGGCGATCCGGTACGGCGGGCGGCGGGCTTCGGCATGACGGCGTGGTCGGTCGACGGCATGGACGTCGAGACGGTGGCCGAGGCGGCCGCCGTGGCGGTCGACGGGTGCCGCCGCGGCGCGGGCCCCTACTTCCTGGAGTGCAAGACTTACCGGTTCCACGGCCACCACTCCTTCGAGCAGCAGGTGGGCATCGACTACCGGGAGGGCGACGAGGTCGCCCGCTGGCAGGACCGCGACCCGCTGACCCTGCAGCGCGACCGCCTCCCGGCGGACGTCGTGGCATCCGTGGACGCCGAGATCGCCGCCCTGGTCGAGGACGCCGTCGCGTTCGCCCGGTCGAGTCCGGCGCCGGACCCCGGGGACGCGCTGGAGTATCTCTACGCCGGCCCGATCGCCGCGCGGCCGGGGTCGGTGCTCTGATGGCGCCCCTGGCCTACATCACCGCGCTGCACCAGGCGCTGCGCGACGAGATGGCCCGCGACGAGCGGGTGTGCGTCCTCGGAGAGGACGTGCGGCTCGGCCTGACCGGCATCACGCAGGGGCTTGCCCAGGCGTACGGCCCGGAACGGGTGGTCGACATGCCGCTCTCCGAGCAGGGGTTCACCAGCCTCGCCACCGGAGCGGCGATGGCGGGTCAGCGGCCGGTCGTGGAGTTCCAGATCCCCTCGCTGCTCTATCTGGTGTTCGAGCAGATCGCCAACCAGGCGCACAAGTTCTCGCTGATGACCGGCGGCCAGGTGAGCGTCCCCGTCACCTACCTGGTGCCCGGCTCGGGTTCGCGGTCCGGCATGGCCGGGCAGCACTCCGACCACCCCTACAGTCTCTTCGCGCACGTGGGGGTCAAGACCGTGGTGCCGGCGACGCCGTCGGACGCCTACGGGCTGCTGGTGTCCGCGATGCGCGACCCCGACCCGGTCGCCGTGTTCGCCCCCACGATGCTGATGGGGACGGCCGAGGAGGTCACCGGCGAGCTCGGCCCGGTCCCCCTGGGCAGCGCGCGGGTCCACCGGGAGGGGACGGACGTCACCGTGGTCGCCGTCGGGCATCTGGTGCCGACCGCGCTGCAGGTCGCGGCCGAACTCGCGGGCGAGGTGTCGATCGAGGTCGTCGACCCCCGGACGGTCTACCCCGTCGACTGGGCGACACTGGGCGATTCCGTCGCCAAGACCGGGCGGCTGGTGGTGATGGACGACTCCAACCGGATGTGCGGCCTCGGCGGCGAGATCCTGGCCACGGCGGCCGAGGAGTACGCGCTGGTCGCCCCACCGAAGCGGGTGTCGCGGCCGGACGGGGCCGTCATCCCCTACGCGCTCGCGCTGGACCACGCGCTGCTGCCCAGCGCCGCGCAGCTCACCGAGGCCGTCCGTGCCGTGCTGAAGTAAGAAGTAAGGAGACAGGCGATGGCATCCGTACGCCCGCCGCGCGTCGCGACGATCACGGTGGGGACGAACGAGATCAAATGGCTGGACCGCGGCCTGGGATCCCTGCTGGACAGCGACGTCACCGGCTTCGAGCTGGACGTGCACTACGTCGACAACGCCTCGTCGGACGGCAGCGTCGAGCACGTGGAGCACGAGTTCCCCGGGGTGAGGATCACCCGTAACTCCCGGAACCTGGGCTTCACCGGGGCCAACAACGTCGGCATCCGCGCGGCGCTGGCGGACGGCGCCGACTACGTGTTCCTGGTCAACCCCGACACCTGGACGCCGCCCGACCTGATCCGCGGCCTGGTCGAGTTCGCCGAGAAGTGGCCGCAGTACGGGATCATCGGGCCGTTGCAGTACCGCTACGACCCCGCCTCGACCGAGCTGCTGGAGTTCAACACCTGGACCCACACCGCCCTCTGGCTGGGCGAGCAGCACACCTTCGCGGGCGACATGCTCGATCACCCCTCGCACGCGGGCGGCCCGGAGGGGCGCGCGCCCAGGACGCTGGAGCACTCCTACGTCCAGGGGTCGGCGCTCTTCGTCAGGGCCGAGGTGCTGCGCGAGGTGGGCCTGCTCGACGAGGTCTTCCACACCTACTACGAGGAGGTGGACCTGTGCCGCCGCACCCGCTGGGCGGGCTGGCGGGTGGCCCTGCTCCTCGACCTCGGCATCCAGCACTACGGCGGGGGCGGCACCCCCGGCGGCAGCACCTACACCCGCGTGAACATGCGGCGTAACCGCTACTACTACCTGTTCACCGACGTGGACTGGGGCCCGTTCAAGACGGCCAGGCTCGCCGCCCGCTGGTTCGTCTCCGACCTCATGGGCAACGGCGTGGGCGGCCGGACCACGCCGGCCACGGGGACCAGGGAGACCGTGGAGGCAGTGGGGTGGCTCGCCCGCCGGGTGCCCGTCATCCTGGACCGCCGCGTGCGCCATCGCTCGTTGCGGGCCCGCGGCCGGCGGTCGCCGGCGGTGCGCGCGGAGCGGGAGAGGCCGGTGGACGAGTGAACCGGGCTCGGATCCTCATCTCCGGGAACTTCCACTGGCAGGCGGGATTCAGCCAGACCGTGGCCGCCTACGTGCGGGCGGCGGAGGAGGTGGGCTGCGAGATCCGCGTCAGCGCGCCGCTGTCGCGGATGGACGCCGAGGTGCCGCGGCACCTGCCGGTCGAGCAGGACGTCCGCTGGGGCACGCATCTGGTCCTCATGTTCGAGGCCAGGCAGTTCCTGTCCGCGGACCAGATCGAGCTGGCCGGCTCGTTCCCCAGGGACCGCCGGCTGATCGTCGACTTCGACGGGCACTGGGGAGCCGGGGAGGACGCCGCCGGCGACAGCGCGTCGAACAAGTACTCCGTCGAGAGCTGGCGCCTGCTCTACTCCACGCTGAGCGATCTGGTCCTCCAGCCCAAGGTGTCCGGGCCGTTGCCCCCGGGAGCGGAGTTCTTCAAGTGCTTCGGGCTGCCCCGGGCCGTGTCGCACCCGCTGGAGCTCGGCCGCAAGCGTGACTACGACCTCCAGTACATCGGCAGCAACTGGTGTCGCTGGGAGCCTCTCGTCGAGGTCGTGGAGGCCGCGGCGCGGGCCCGGCCACCGCTGCGCCGGCTACGGGTCTGCGGCCGCTGGTGGGAGGGCGAGACCTGCCCCGGGTTCGAGGACATCACCTCCGGCGAGCCGGGCTGGCTGCGCCGGCGAGGCGTCGAGGTCCACCCGCCGGTGCCCTTCGACCACGTCATCCAGGAGATGGGCCGGGCGTTGATCTCGCCGATCCTCGTCAGCCCGATGGTGACCAGGACGGGCCTGCTCACCGCCCGGCTGTTCGAGACGCTCGCCTCGGGCAGCCTGCCCGTGCTGCCGGCCGAGGCGGAGTTCATGGCCCCCGTCTACGGCGACGACGCCGCGCACCTGACGCTGGGCGCCGACCCCGCCGCCGTGCTCACCCGCCTGACCACGGACTACGAACACCACGCGCGGATCGTGGGCGGCGTCCAGGACCGGCTGCGCGTCGAGTACGGCTACCGCCGCGTGCTCGAAGACCTGCTGAGCTTCTTCCGCTGAGGAGACCGCGATGGAACCGCTGACGATCGCGTTGGTCAACGTGCCGCTGCGGCTGCCCACCGACACGCGGAAGTGGATCACCGTCCCCCCGCAGGGATACGGCGGCATCCAGTGGGTGGTGGCGAACCTCATGAACGGCCTGCTGGAGCTCGGGCACGAGGTCTTCCTGCTCGGCGCCCCGGGGAGCCCGGTCACCCATCCACGCCTCACGGTCGTGCCCGCCGGGGAGCCGGACGACATCCGGGAGTGGTTGCGCACGGCGCGGGTGGACGTGGTGAACGACCACAGCTGCGGCGCGGTCGACCCCACCGAGTTCCGGCCGGGCGTGGCCCTGATCAGCTCGCACCACATGACCACGCGCCCGCGCAACACGGCCGGCTGCGTCTACAGCTCGAAGGCGCAGCGGGCACACTGCGGAGGCGGTCCGGACGCACCGGTGATACCGATCCCGGTGGATCCGGCCAACTACCGGACGGCCGCGCGGAAGGAGGACTTCCTGCTGTTCATGGGCAGGATCTCGCCGCACAAGGGCGCGCTGGAGGCCGCCGCGTTCGCCCACGCCTGCGGGCGGACCCTCCTGATGGCCGGGCCCGCCTGGGAACCCGACTACCTCGACCGGATCAGGCGCGACTACGGCGACGCCGTCGAGCTGGTCGGCGAGGTGGGCGGACCGCGGCGCAACGAGCTGCTGGCGACGGCCGCGGCGGTGCTGGCGCTGTCGCAGCCGGCCACCGGCCCCTGGGGCGGCATCTGGTGCGAGCCCGGCGCCACGGTGGTCTCCGAGGCCGCCGCCAGCGGCACTCCCGTGGTGGGCACCCGGAACGGCTGCCTGGCCGAGATCGTGCCGCCGGTGGGCGGGCTGGTGCCGTACGGCTCCGCCTTCGACGGGCACGAGGCCCGCGGAGTCCTGGAACGGCTCCCCGCGCCCGGCGAGGTCCGGGAGGAGGCCATCCGGCTGTGGGGCCATGTGGAGATCGCCAGGCGCTACGAGGAGGTGTTCCGGGCCGCGCTGGCCGGCGCCTCGTGGGGCTGAGCCGCCGGCCGCCGGTTCAGCCGTCGACGAGCCACGGCCGGGGTTCGGGGTCCGCCACCTCGACGGCGGGCCCCATGAACACCAGCACGTAGGCGCGCCGCGGCTGGTCGGTCCGGTTCGGGCCCGCGTAGTGGGGGGTCCGGAAATCGTGCATCACCGCCCCGCCGGGAGCCAGCGGGCAGGGGACTCCGGCCGTCTCGTCCACCTCTTTCGTCATCAGACCGCGGATGCGGTCGTCGTGGTCGATATGGTGGTGCGGCAGGACGGGCCCCCGGTGCAGGCCGGGCGCGTAGTGCAGGCAGCCGCTGTCCACCGTGGCGTCGTCCAGCGTCGTCCAGATGCTGAGGCCGCGACGGGCCCAGCGCGGGTCCATGTACGCCTCGTCCTGGTGCCAGGGCGTCGGGGCGCCGTATCCCGGCGGTTTCAGAATCGCGTGCCCGTAGAATTCGAGTTCTTCCTCCGGAATCTCCAGAAACGCGGAGGCTATTGCGCGGCAGCGTGCGAAGTGCGCGCTCTCCGGTAACTCGGGGGCATACTTCTCGGGGTGGACGATCTGCGGGAGCCGCGGCGGTTCGGCGCCGTCCTTCCGCCCGGCGATGTCGTAGTAATCGGCGGTCCCGGTATTCCCGTGCCGGGCGAACAGCCGGTCGTAGACGCCGCGCAGCCAGGTGACCTCGTCGGCATCGGCGAGTCGCGGAAGAATGGTGAATCCGTCTCGCCGGAATTCCTCACGGCGAAGGCCGTCGATCTCGCTTCTCAACTCCGTCACGCCCACTGCTCCCTCCCTGGAGAAAGGCTCTCCACGAGAGGATACGAGAGGATCGCGGGCCGATCGCGGCCCGGCGC
>NZ_JBSFPS010000036.1:0-46853 GCF_053588315.1 Streptosporangium sp. NPDC003464
ACGAGCTGTTCCTGGCCACCGACGCCCTCCGGATCGCCCGGATCGCGCGCAACAAACACCGCAATCTACGCTGGTCCGTCAACCTGATCGTCACCGGCATCACCGTCATGACGGTCACGGTCTTCCTGGAGCGCCTGCTCTGACGCCGTCCGGACCCACCGCGGGCCCCTCCTCCCTCGGACCGCTCGCCTCACGCTCAGGCGGCCGGCACCTCGGCGGCACCGCGCGTCTCAGGCGGTGCCGCCGTCCCGATCGCGGCCGAGCACCGCGGCGATCGGCAGGGCCACCGCCAGACCGCTGATCAGCACCGCGGCGAGCGCCCCCAGCACGGCCCGCTCGTTGCCGAAGGCGATCCCGACGGCGGCCAGCGGAGGTCCCACGTTGCGCACCGCCGTGATGCCTCCCATGGTGGTACGGCGCGCCGGCGCTCCGGTGGCCAGCAGCGTGCCGGCGCCGAACGCGACGACGGACAGGACGGCCCCGGCGAGCAGGGTGCGTGAGCCGAGCAGCGCGACGACGTCGTGCCAGCTGCCCAGGATCATGCCCGCCAGCACCATCAGGAACGTCACGTTCGACACCATGGCGGTGGCCGGGTGCCACGAAAGTGCCGTGGACCGCGCGTAGCGGCGCACCATCAGCCCGACGGCGAACGGCACGAGCTGCAGGACGGCCACAGTCCGCACCAGCGCCGCGACGTCGAGGGAGACTCCCCCGCCGACCTCGGCCAGGGCGAGGATGCCGCTGCTCATCGGGCCGAAGGAGAGGCTGCCCACGGCGGCCAGCAGCACCTGCATCGCCGTGCCCGCGACCACGTCCCCCTTCTGCACCATGCTCAGCTTCGCCCCGAACGGCCCGCCCGGCGACGAGGCGACCAGGACCACGGCGACGAAACCCGCGGCGGGCAGGCCGAACAGCGCGGCGATGCCCCAGCCGAGCAGCGGGACGGCCACCAGATTGGCCAGCAGCGCCAGCAGGAGCAGCGGGAGGTCGGTGAGGACGGCGCGCAGCGCCGACAGCGTGGTCGCGAGACCGGCGGCGAACATGGTGGCCACGATGAAGATCACGGTGACCGCGTTGAACAGCGACTGCAACGCGGTCATGAAGCCTCCAGCCCGGTGACGGCCGCGTCCGGGCGGCGCCTGGCGCCGCGCGTCATTCTCTGAGGTCGCCGAGCCAGCGCAGGGCGCTCAGCGAGGGCATGAAGCAGTATTCTCCACCGCGCGTGACCACGAACCGCGGCAGCGCCCGCAGGCACCGCCGCAGTGGCCTACGGGGAATCGTGAAGTCACCGGGACCGTCGCCGGATCCGACGACGGGATCCCTGGCGTCGCCCGCGCCGAAGAAGACGCCGTCGTTCATCCATTCGGACTGGACGAACTCGAACTGCCGCCCCAGGTGCGCCCCGATGAAGGCGAACATCAGCCCGCGGTCGGCTCCGTCGTCCTCCAGGACGCCGTCGGGCAGCGGCGGGCCGTAGACGGTGCCGCGTCTGATCATCCGGTGCAGTCGCGGCACGCCCGCCACCGCCGCGTCGCGGGGGTTGCCCCGGCGGATGTGGCAGCCGCCGGGGGTGATGAACCCCGCCGGGTCGTCCTGCCGGTAGAGGAAGCTGTTGCGGTACGGGTCGGCGTCGAGGGTGGGATCGTCGCGCTCCGGGCTGAGTGCCAGGGGCGCTCCGCTGCGCCAGCGGCCCATGATCTTCGCCGCCAGCAGTTCCTCGTCGGCCGGATCGGTGGCGTTGTCCCGCAGATAGCGGCGGAAGGCGCCGACGCGCTGGTGGAGTTTGCGGAAGGCCGCGTAGCTGCCGTTCCGTCCCAGCACCTCGGGCTGGAGGCTCTGGACGCCGCCGAGCTCATCAGGGTAGCCGAGCACGAACTCCCCTGCCCTGAGCGGCTCCTCCAGCTTGTTGGATCCGGAGATGCCGCTGCCTTCGACGGCCGGATGGCTGATGCCGTCGCGGTAGCCGAAGGGCTCGGTCTCGGTGGGCAGCGCGTGGCAGTCCTGCCGCCAGATCGCCGTCACGCCGGGCAGGGCGTGACAGGCCGGGCGGGCACGGTCGAGGGCCGCCTCCAGGCGCGCGCTGTCGGGCGCGAGGGCCACCAGCACCACGTGGACGTCGGACGTGCCCAGTGGCGCCTCCCAGTTCGCGGGGGCGCTCTCGCCGACGTCGCCCAATGCCGTGGCGCGCGCGGCCATCCCCTGCCGGAACTCCCAGGCGAACGTCTCCAGCGACTCCTGCGGCACCCCCAGTGCCCTGAGTCCGTGACAGGTGAGCGCGACGCTGACCCAGGTCTCGCCCAGGGGGCTCACCGTGTCGGCGGCCGAGGTCACCACCGCGGCGACGCGCCGCATCAGCTCCCGCCCGTGCGCGCGGTCGTCGATGCGGAACAGGATGTAGGTCGCCGCGTACGGGCTCGGCCGGGGGCTGAGCACCCCGCGCTGGATGTCGTCGAGTTCGAGCACGGCTTGCGTCTGTCCGGTCATGAGCACTCACCTCCGCCTGAAGCGTCACTTGGACGAGACGATGTTCTTCCAGAAGGCGCGCAGGCTCTCATCGCCGCCGAACAGCGAGCTGAAGATCGTTGAGTCGGCCAGGAGCACGTCGCCGGCCCGCTCCCCGCCCGGAGGCATCCACAGGAACATGTTGAACTCGGTGTTGCCGGCCTCGGTGAAGGGGTGCGGTGGCCGCGACAGGTCGATCGGCTGCCTGCCCAGCACGTGAACGGCGTCCGGGTCGTCGGTGGTCACGGCGTAGTGCGGCAGGTGCATGTGGAAGTTGAAGCTGCTGACCCCCTCCAGCCATCCCTTGGTGTCCAGATCCCTGGCGACGGACAGCGGAGCGATCTCCCTGGGCGCCCGCACCGCGGGCCGCAGCCCGTAGCGATTCTCGACCGGCACGCCGAGCTCCCGCATCACGGACCGGAGGTATCGGGCGAAGCGTTGCTGCCGGGGGACCAGGGCGTCGCCGTGGTGGTGGTGTTCCATGTCGCGCACGGCCAGGTCGTCCGAGGCCCCGACGTCGTGGTGCGGCCCCAGGACCAGGCAGGTCCCCTCCCGGGTGAGGAACTGCCGCAGCGCCTCGATCTCCCCGGGCTCGGGCTCCTGGCCGGTGATCATGTGATCCAGTCCGAACACGAGCAGGGTGTCGGTGTCGGCCAGCACCCGCTCGTCCAGCGGAGTGTAGAACCCGGCCTGGTCGATGCGCTGGTAGACGGGCACGGGGTGCCCGGTGGTCTCCTGGGTGAACCGCTGGAACGGCAGCCAGCCCCAGAAGAACAGCTCCAGTGATCCCGCGATGCCCTGCTGGAACCGGAGCGGGTCGGACCACTTGGGGTCCTCGTAGGCGGGCCAGGTCGTCCGCCGCACCTCGGTCATCGTGGAGAAGCGGTTGTCGAGCTCGGCCGGGTCCCGGCCGGCCTCGGCCGGGTAGCTCCACGAGACGTAGATGCTCACCCGTCGCCGGCCGGGGGTGTATTCGCGCGGCACGTGGTCCTGGTTGTAGGTGCGTGCGGTCCTCAGTTCGTTCATCTCGCTCATCTCGTCTCCCGGTCGACAGCGGAGCACGCGGGCCGCGGCCCGATCTCACTGCAGTTGGTCGAGCATCTCCGACAGGGCGCTCTTGATCCGCAGAGCCTTTTTGATCTCGTCGGCGGTGACGTACGGATACTCGCCGTACTCGATGAAGCTCGGGCAGTGGTGCTCACGGACGAATTTGACGAACGCCTCGGGATTGGTCCTCCAGTCCTCGGGGAAGCCTTCGAGGTTCTCGAATGCCGTGCTCACCCCCGCCTGGGTGAACAGCGCGATGGCGTCCTCGGTGTATTTGTCGAAGTCGGTGTCGAAGATCCCCTGATACATGAAACGCGTGTCGCCGTCGAAGAGCACCCAGCGCAGGTAGTGCAGCTTCAGCGGCGCGAGGAGGTTCGGATCGCCTTCCAGCGCCTTGGCCAGCGTGTGACCGTAGTTGCGGATCGCCTCGGCCCGCCCCGGCTTGACGTCCGCGATGATGGTGAACCCGTAGCACGCCGGAGTCCTGGGGAAGATGGGGCCGTATTTGCCCTGTTCGAGCTGGTCGGTCTCCTTGGGAATGACGACCGCCTGAGGCGTTATGTCCATGCCTGCTCCCCTTTCACCCTTAACCCAGCAGAGTCAGAGGGGGAACAGGCCGGAGCCGCCTGACCACAGAATTATCCCATGCCCCGATTGCGATCCGGCGCGCCCCGCCGTACGGCCCGCACCCACCGCTCACGGCGCGGACCGGACACCGGCAGGGCGCGGGCCGGACGTCGGCAGGGCGCGGGCCGGACGTCGGCAGGGCGCGGCCGGCCTGTCAGTTCCTGACGGCCCGCAGGATGACGAACTTCGGGTTGCTCGCGACGACCTCGCAGTTGCCGAAGAGCCGCCGCAGCTTCACGTGGTATCCGAGGTGCCGGTTGCCGATCACCCACAGCTCGCCGCCACGGCGCAGCGCGGCGCGCGACCCGGTGAACATGCGCCAGGCCGTCGCGTCGGTCGTCGCCTGATGGGCGTGGAAGGGCGGATTGTTCAGCACCAGATCCACCGACCCCGCCGGCACCCCCGACAGGCCGTCCCCCACCACGAACCACGCCGTGACGTCCGCGGCGACGTTCGCCCGGAACGTGGCCTCCGCCGAGGCCACCGCCTGGTAGGACTCATCGATGAACATCACCTCGGCTCCGGGACCGGCCAGCGCCGCGGCCGTCCCGACCACCCCGTTGCCGCAGCCCAGGTCCACCACACGGGCACGGCCACGGCGCCGGGGCAGGTTCTGCAGGAAGAACCTGGTGCCGATGTCGAGGCGGTCGGCGCAGAAGACACCCGCGTGGTTGGTGACGGTCAGGCCGGAGACCGCTCCCACGTCGTCGGGCAGCGCGTAATCTCGCGGCCACGGGCTGGCGGACCGGGCGAGCCCGGGATCCGGCGAGCAGAAGATCAGCCGCGCCTTCTTGGCCGCCAGTGACGTCCGGGTCGGCCCGAGGATCTGCTCGAACAGCTTCAGCGTCGAGGTGTGGATCTCGGTGACCATCCCGGCGCCGACGACGACGGTGCCCTCGTGCACACCGGGCGCGAGGCGGTGCAGCTGATCCTCCAGGAGCGCGAGGCTCTTGGGCACCCGGACCAGCAGCACGTCGATCCGCTCCGGCGGCGTGTCCCTGGTCGACAGCAGCCGCACCATGCCCGCCTCGACCCCGTTACGCCCCAGATTGGCCCGGGTCGCCTCCTGGGTGAGGAAGGAATCGGTGATCTGCACGGGGCGGTGATCGGCCAGGGCGGTGACCAGGGCGCCCCACCGGTCGCCCACCACGACCACGGTGCCCGACAGGTCCGTCGGCCCGCCGTCGATCCCGGCCAGGTGCCGTAGCAGGTATTCGTCGGCGGCGTCCCAGGCGCGGAGCGCGTCACGCGGGCCGTCGGGGAAGCGGGCGAGGTCGAACTCACCTCTTGACGTCGTGAAACGGTTCATCGTGCCCACAGGCTAACGGAGTCCCCAGGCGCACCGGCCAATCCGAGGGGCGGCGCCCGGCCCGGCGACCGCCCGGGGCCGCCCGCCGGGAGAAGCCCGCCGCGGCGAAAACCGGTGGCACGGCGGCCGGAGACGATGACAATCTCCGGGGATGACCGCAACCCGCGTCGATCTTCTGATCCGACAACTCGACATCGCCTGGTCCCTGTTCGAGTATCACCTGAAGGACCTCGACGATCCGCGCTGCCTCTGGGAACCGGTACCAGGCTGCTGGACCGTCCGGCCGGACGGCCAGGACCGCTGGGTGGCCGACTGGGAGACGCCCGAACCGGATCCCGCGCCGGCCGTCTCGATCGGCTGGCTGACCTGGCACATCGGCTTCTGGTGGACGACCACCCTGGGCCACTGCTTCGGCTCCGGAGCGCCCGCGCGCGAGGAGATCACCTGGCCGGGCACCGCCGCGGCCACCGCCGACTGGCTGCGCGGGCTGAAGGACGGCTGGCGGGCGAGCCTGCTGCGGCTCACCGACGCCGACCTCGACTCCACCGACAGGACCGCCGGACTGCCCTGGGGACAGCACGAAACGCTGGTGAACATCGCGGGCTGGGTCAACGTCGAGCTGACCAAGAACGTCGCCGAGATCGGCCTGCTGTGCAACCTTCACGGAGCGCGGAGGCATGGCTCCGGCGACGCTTCTGTGTGAGCGCCCGAGGCGGCCGGGGCCGCCGTCCCCGACGGCCCCTCTATGCAGGTCAGGTCTCGGTGAGGACCTTCGAGCACAGCTCGGAAGGGGTTCGCTGACCTGCATTGACCTTGTTTCCCGCACCGTCGCCACCGGGATCCCGTGATCACCGTCGCCGAGATCGAGCGGCCGGAGGAGAGCTGCTCCCGGAGCGGGAAGGTCTTCCCCGCAGGTCAGGAGAGGTCGGGCGGCTCATGCCGGGGCCGGGCCGTCACGGCTTCAGTTTGTCGGCCTCCCGGACGTCGTGGAGGTGGATGAGGACGTCGAAGGAGCGGGCGGCCGCGAGGTCGACGGGCGGGTAGGGGTACTGCGTGCCGATGTTGCGCGTGGGGCGGGCGACGTCCAGCCAGGCGCGCGCCGCGGCCGGGGCGTTGCGGATGTCCAGGTAGTAGTCCTGGTGACGGACCTTGTCGAGGGTGTACTCGTTCATGCCGGGCTTGGCCGCGCCCACGGTGAACTTCTTCCAGTCGCCGCCGAGAGCGGTGTCCTTCGACAGGAAGGAGCCCTGGTTGAAGGTGAAGCCGATGGGGAGGTACTTCTTGCCCAGTGTGTCGCGCAGGAACGATCCCTGGGTCTTGGGATACATCTTGGACGCGCCGGCCACGTATCCGACGTGGTCGTTCTGCGCTGACAGAAGGATCTTGTCGCCGGTGCGCCGCTGCCACCAGGTGATGTTCTGGGCCATCACCTTGTCACGGAAGCGTTGGAAGGTGGGCATCGAGTCCGGGTCTTTGACGTCTATGGTGAAGAACTCAGCGGTCTGGGCGATGGATCGGGCGTTCTGCTCGGCCCATTCGAAGTCGTCTCCGCCGGAGCCCTTCTGGCTGCTGATCAGTTCCAGGGCCTGCTGCGCCTTGGCGGCGAGCTGCTGTCGTTCCGCGAGGGGCTTGCCCAGGTAGGCGAAGACGTCATCGATCGGGCGCAGGCCGGTGTAGAGCTCGTTGAGCCGCGGCAGCGACTCCGGGTGGTGCTTTTGCACGTAGCCGGTCACCCGGCCGAAGAACTCGTCGCTCAGTGTGGGGGCGCCGAGGTCGTCGCCCATGAAGTGGACGGTGCGGCCGGGGTGGCGGCGGTTGTAGTCCCGCATCCACTCGATGAGGCTCACGAACTCCTCGCGGTCCCACGGCGAGTTGGCCAGCGCCTCCTTCGCGATCTTGCGTGCGTCCCCCTTGCCGGTCTGAAGGTAGTCGTCGATCTGGAGTCCCGCGGACCAGCTCAGCTCCAGGGCAAAGGTGGTGAAGCCCTTCTCCTCGACGAGGTAGCGGAAGACCCGCTCCTTCATGGTGAAAAACTCGTGCGAGCCGTGGGTGGCCTCACCCAGGCCGACCACCTCGGCGTCGCCGATCATCGCGCCCAGGGCTCGCAGGTCGGCCGTGTTCCTCCCGGGCTCGGTCGAGCGCAGCGGGTGCGCCGCCTGCTCCAGTGCGTGGACCGGGTTCTGCTTCCCGCCGGCCGTGTCGGCCAGGGCCACCTGAGCCGTCACGGGGACGAGGACCGCTCCCATCGCGATCACCGCCGTTGCCGACAGCCGCCGTCGGCTTACGCGCTTCCGGTCCCTGGCCATGCTGTTTACCCCTTTAACTTGCGTATTGCCACGTGAGAAGGATCAGACCTCGCGGTGAGATCCATACGTCGACGAGATTATGGCTACGCGAGCGCGCCCCCCATGACGCTGACCAGCGTCTTTCGGCTGAGGCGGGCTGGTGTGCCCGGGGTAGGGCGGGCCCTACCCCGGGCCGCTACGAGCCGGCGCGCCGCTTCAGGTCGGCGGCGAACTCCTCGGCCCGGCTCAGCCGGCCGCGCAGTGATTCGCAACGTTCTTGGGCGGCCTGTTCGAACCGGCCGAGCCGTGCCGGCAGTTGCCCACGCTCGGCCGCGTTCAAGGCCGCCGTGCCGGTGGCCGATTCTCGTCTTCATGGCGCAGGTGCCCGAGCTCGTCGACGTCCCGTGGATCGTCTATCCGCTGGTCGGCGGCGCGCTCGCGCTGATGGTGTCCCTGCCCCGCCCGACCAAGGCGGTCCCGGCCCCGCTGATCTCCATCGCGGCGCTCACCGCGCGCACCGTCGGCGCCCACCTGGCCGTGCCCAACGTGCCACTGCTGGAATTCGGCCCCACACCCGCCGGAGGACTGGAGGGCCTGGCAGGTGGGTGGTGGTACATCCTGCTGCTCAGCGTGGCCGGCGAGGCGGCGGCCTTCCTCGCCGTCGGCCTGGAGCCCTCTGCTCGCTCTGGTGGTCGTGCACTACTACCGCCGCCGCGCTGCCTCACCCCGCGGCCTCTCCGTAGGGTCGCGTCGCCAAGGGCCTGTGCAGAGTTCGGATCTTCAGGCGGGATGGAGGCCGCGGATCCACATGATGGCTCCGCGGAGATGAAGGCCGGCGAGGTAGCTGTCGGGAATCTTGTCGAAGCGGAAGGCCGGGCCACGCCATTCCTTGATCCGATCGATGCAGCGTTCGGCTGTGTTGCGCTCCTTGTAGATGTCTTGATCGTTACTGACCGGGCGGCCACCGCGCGAGCCGCGGTTCTGAGCAGAGCCGGACTCGCGCGACCGAGAGCTGTCGCGATACGCGGTCTAGCTGGAGCTGATGGTGAGCTCGTGGGCCCACCCGAGCACCTGTGCTGCCAGCCCGGCATGATCTGCGCCGACGGCATGGAACACGGGCGTGATCAGCTCCCGGCCCTGCGCCGCGTCCGCCAGGGCGTCGTCGATCCACTCCCGCGGCGTGCCGCGCTCCCGCAGCCGGCGTTCCCGCTCGGCGTTCGGGCAGTCCAGTAGGGCCCAGTGGACCGGCCCGTCCCATCGACCGAACACCGACATCTCGTCGGCGTCGGGGATCGGACACATCAGCAGCACGGGATGACCGGCCCGGCGCACCATGGTCACGATACGTCGCCACATCCGGTCGTAGGCAGGCCAGATCGGCGCCGCCTCCGGCTCCGCGATCGGCACGCCGATCAGCTTGCCGTCCTCGAGCAACTCGTCCATGTCCATCACGACCAGCCCGTCCGCCGCGCGAAGGAGGTGCGGCAGCAGCGTTGTTTTGCCCGCACCGGGCGCGCCCGCGAGCAGGCACAGGGGCGCGTCAACGCCCTTGAAACGATCTCCCATCCAGCCGATGCTAGCCAGTCGGATGCTGACTGCCACCTGGTTAAAAGGGCGACGGAGTTCCTATACGCGAGTGGGTGACCCACACGGCCAGAAGACGATGCTTCCAGACTCATGCGCATGACTGAAAGCCGGGCCGTTCCCCCACTGACGACGTATGACGCGTAACACCAGGCGAGACTCACCCTGGGTAACTGATCATCGGGAGTGAGCCGGAGCCTGGTGCCGGGGTTCAGCGCGGGAACGCATCGCCCGCCATCGTGGCGTCGGCCGGGGCCTGTTGGACGGGGTGCCTGACGTAGTGGATCGCCTCGACCTGCTCGAGGGTCACCAGGCCCTCGGACATGAGCTCGTCCAGCTGCGGCAGGAAGGCGCGGATCCGGTCTTCGGAGTCGATGATGGTGATCGCGACCGGCAGTTCGTCCGACAGAGACAGGATGCGGGCCGTGTGGATGCGGGAGGATGCGCCGTAGCCCTCGATTCCGCGGATCACGCTGGCGCCGGCGAGCCCGCTGCGGTGCGCGCGGTGCACGATCTCGAAGTAGAGGGGCTTGTGATGCCAGAGGTCGTTCTCGCACACCAAGATCGTCAATCGCATGGCGGGGCCGTGGAGTTTCATGGCCGCCTCCTACCAGTACCTAGGCGGAACACCACTGGTAGGGACCGTTGACGAAGACGCACTCCGTGGTTGTCCCCGCGCGTGGGCGGAGGCGGCGGGCCCCACCGCCGCAGCCCCGGAAAACCGGGTTTCACCTGGCATTATATCGCTGGAGAGACCGATCCCGTCGACCCCGACGTCGATCTCGCCGAGGCGCGCCGGCGTCGCGGGTTGCGCCGGGCCCGCTACGGCGTGGTGGCGATGGCCGCCGCAGGCGGCGCGATCGGAGCAGGCGCCCGCTACGGCGCGGCCCTGCTGTGGCCGACCGCGGCCGGTGGCGCGCTCCGCCGGCCCGTACGGCGAGCGGCCCGGCCTTCCTCGGCGCCGGGGCCGGTCCGAACCAGTGCCCGGCCGCGGGCCGCCGGATCTTCCTCAAGTGGGTCCGCGTCGATCCCGGCAGGCGGGTGGTCGCGGCCAGGCTGCCGGACGCCGCGGCGGTCCGCGTCTCCGCCATGGCGCCGGGCGACAGGCCGCCGGAGTGGACGACAAGATCGCGGACCGCGGCCCGGTGACGTCGGGAATCATCGCCGACCCGGCCGCCGGGAGGTCCGGCCGCGCCCCGTGAACCCGTCGGGTCCGGGAGGGTGCGCCGCCCGGACCCGACGGCCCTTCCGGCGTGGAGCCACCCGGACCCGGCGGACCTTCCGGTATAGACCAGCACCCCTATCTGTCGCCGGGTCGTTGCGAATCCGATATCTGCTGGTATAGACCGACCATTTGCTGTCCACTTACGCTGGCGGAGCCGTACGCCGGGGGCTCCCTTCCCGCCCCTCCCCAACCGGTACGGACCAGCACTCCCCCAGTTCAAGGTGGTAATACCCGTGATGAACAAGAAGATCGCCGGCGCGACCACCCTCGGCGTGGCCGCCTTGCTGGCCCTGTCCGCCTGTGGCTCAGGCGGTGACGACGACGGCTCGGTGACGTTGAAGCTGGTCGCGGCGGACTACGGCGCCGGCCCCACCGCGCCCGACAGCGGCGAGAAGTTCTGGAAGGGCGTCACCGACGAGTTCACCGCCGCCAACCCGAAGATCAAGGTCGAGGTCCAGGTCATCAACTGGAACGACATCGACAAGCAGGTCGCCACCATGGTGCAGAACGGGCAGATGCCCGACATCCTGCAGACCGGCGACTACTCGGGCTTCGTCAAGGACGGCCTGCTCTACAAGACCGACGAGGTGCTCTCCTCCGGCACCCAGTCGGACCTGCTGGCGAAGTTCGCGGAGTTCGGCAAGGTGAACGGCGCGGCGTACGGCATCCCGTTCGTCTCCTCGGCCCGGGCGCTGTTCTACAACAAGGACCTGTTCGGCAAGGCCGGGATCACCGAGGCGCCCAAGACCTGGGACGAGGTCAAGGCCGCGGCAGAGAAGCTGAAGAAGGCCGGGGTCTCCCAGCCCTTCGGCCTGCCGCTCGGCCAGGAGGAGGCGCAGGCCGAGTCGTTCCTGTGGTTCCTGGGCAACGGCGGCGGCTACAAGGACGCCGCGGGCAAGTGGACGGTCGACTCGCCGCAGAACGTCGAGGCGTTCACCTTCCTCAAGGGCATGGTCGACGCCGGCCTGACCACCCCGAACCCGGGCACCAAGGACCGCAAGAAGGTCTGGGAGGACTTCGCGGCGGGCAAGGTCGGCATGGTCAACGGCGGCCCCATGTCCATCCCGATCTTCGAGAAGGGCGGCCTGACCAACTTCGGCGTCGCCCCGATCGCCGGCAAGACCGGTCCGCTCGACACCACCCTCGGTGTCATGGACTGGATCATGGCCTTCAACAAGAACGGCCACAAGGAGGAGATCAAGAAGTTCTTCGACTTCTTCTACTCCTCCTCCGCCGTGCAGAAGATCAGCGACACCTACAAGCTGCTGCCGGTGACCACCTCGGGCATCGAGAAGCTCTCCTCCGACGAGAAGCTCAAGCCGTTCCTGGACGCGCTGCCCAACGCCACCTTCTACCCGTTCACCGACCCCAAGTGGTCCGATGTGAACACCCAGATCAAGCAGACCGTCGGCAACGCCGTCACCTCCGACCCCGCGGCGGTGCTCGGTTCGATCCAGAAGGTCGCCGAGGCCGGCTGATCCAGCGGTACGGCCTGCGCCCACATCCCGCGGCGCAGGCCGTACCTCCTTGTAGGAAGCAGGAGTTATGCAGCAGATCTCCACCCTGAAGAGGGTGGCCCGAGCGCTGGGACCTCTCGCCTGGATCGGCCCGGCGGTGGCGCTCATCGGCGTGGTGGTCGTGTGGCCGGTCGTCACGATGATCCAGTCGTCGTTCCTGAGGATCAGCCGGTTCGGTGTGGTCCAGGGGACGAACGGGCTGGACAACTACGGCAAGCTGTTCGACGAGCCAGACTTCGGCGGAGTGATGTTCCGCAGCCTGATCTGGGTGGTGGCCGTGGTCACCCTCACGGTCCTGCTCTCGCTCGGCCTGGCCCAGCTGTTCAACCAGAAGTTCCCCGGCCGCCGGGTCGCGCGCTGGGCGATGATCGCGCCGTGGGCGGCCTCGGTGCTGATGACCGCGATCATCTTCAAGTGGATGCTCGACCCCGAGGTCGGCCTGATCAACATGATCCTGCGCGACCTGGGGCTGCTCGACGCCCTGGGCGGCGCGGACGCCGATCCGCTCGGCGACGCCTCGACCGCGATGCCGTGGCTGATCGCCGTGGCGGTGTTCGTCTCGCTGCCGTTCACCACCTACGCCCTCCTGGCCGGCCTGGCGACGATCCCGGCGGACGTCTACGAGGCGGCCAGGATGGACGGCGCGGGCAGGCTGCGGATCTACTGGTCGATCACGCTGCCGCTGCTCCGTCCGGCGCTGACCGTGGCGACGCTGATCAACGTGATGAACGTCTTCAACAGCTTCCCCATCATCTGGGCGATGACGCACGGCCAGCCGGGCTACTCCACGGCCACCTCCACGATCTTCATGTACATCCTCAAGGGCTCCGACATCGGGGAGTCGGCCGCCATGTCCGTCGTGAACTTCGGCATGGTGATCGTCCTGGTGGCGATCTTCCTGAAGGTCAGCAACTGGAAGACCGAGGTGTCCTGATGACCGTCACCCAGACCGCGCCCGTGAGCCGGGCCACCGGCCGCACCGCGTCTCCGGCGCCGGTGCGGAGGCTGCCGTCGATCAAGACGGTGATCGTCGCGGCGAGCGCCTACCTGATCGCTTTCGTCTTCCTCTTCCCGTACCTGGTGATGGTCCTCACCGCGCTGCGCCCGCAGGAGGACCTGCGCACGGCGACCTACCTGCCGGACTCCTTCGCCTGGGAGAACTTCACCGGCTTCTGGTCCGGGGGGCTGGCCGACAACCTGCTGGTCACCCTGGAGGTGGCCGCCGGGTCGACGATCCTGGTCCTGCTGGTGGCGCTGCCGGCGGCCTACTACACCGCCCGGCACGAGTTCCGGGGCCGCACGGCCTTCCTGGTGCTGGTGCTGATCACCCAGATGTTCCAGCCGACCGCGATGCTGGTCGGCATCTACCGCGAGTTCTTCCAGTTCGGCATGGTCGACTCGATCTGGTCGCTGATCCTGGTCAACGGAGGCTTCAACCTGGCCTTCGCGGTCTGGATCCTCAACGCCTACTTCTCCTCCATCCCCCGCGAGCTGGAGGAGGCGGCGTTCATCGACGGCAACGGCCGTTTCGGCGCGCTGTTCCGGATCACGCTGCCGCTGGCGGCGCCCGGCGTGGTCACCGCGCTGATCTTCACGTTCATCGCCGCCTGGAACGAGTTCGTCGTCGCCCTGACGCTGATCACCTCACCGGCCAAGCAGCCGCTGCCCGTGGCGCTCAACTCCTTCATCGGCCAGTACGAGGTCGACTGGCAGAACCTGTTCGCCGGCTCGGTGATCGCCACGGTCCCGGTCATCATCCTGTTCGCCCTGATCGAGAGGAAGGTCGTGGGCGGCCTGACCGCCGGGTCCATCAAGTGAGGCCCGTGCGGCTCACCCCTCGGAGGGCGTGGGCCGCACGGCACCCGGGCCGGAGAGGGAGAAGCGGCGCACCCAGGCCACGGCCCCGGGAATCACCTCTTCCAGGGGCGCGACGTGCGGGTACCACGTCCGTTCCCACTCCAGCGACACCCAGCCGTCGTATCCCCGCCCGCGCAGCAGCGTCCCCGCCTCTTCCAGCGGGACCACGCCCTGTCCCATCGGGACCGGGGTCAGGTCGGGTCCGGCGTCCTTGACCTGGACGTAGGCGAGGTGGCCGCCGAGGGCCGCGAGCGTGTCCGCCGGGCTCTCACCGTGCCGCCAGGGGTGGAGCAGGTCCCAGATCGCCCCGGTGACCTCCGGCTCGTCCGCCCCGTCGAGCAGCCGCGCCACGGCCGCGCCGGTGGGCATCGCGTCGTGGGTCTCCACCAGCATCCGCACCCCCAGCCGCCTGGCCTCCGGCGCGACCGCCCGCAGCCGCCGCGCCCCGACCGCCGGGTCCTCCCCCCTGGGGAACACCCGCACCCCGGGCGCCCCGAGGTCGGCGGCGAGGACCAGCTCGGCGGTCAGCGCCTCGACCACCGGCCCGTCGTCCCCCGGCTCACAGATCCCGGTGTATCCAGCCAGGGCCGAGATCTCCAGCCCGGCGGCGGCCACCGCCGCCCGGACCCGGGACCGGTCGCCGGGCGGCTCCGCCCGGCCCTGGTCTCCGGAGCCGCCGGAGGCCCGCGGTGCGGTACGGCCGCCGCCCGCCGCCGGCAGGCCGACGTGGACACCGGTGTCGGGGTGGAGGCGCAGCTCCAGCCCGTCGCACCCGTGCGCCGCCGCGATCTCGATCGCCTCGGGCAGCCCCTCGCCGGGCAGGCCCAGCGTGCTGAAGGACAGTTTCAATCCGGCTCCATCTGCTCTCGGGCGGGCATCGTATCGGGTCGGCGGATCATCCGTACCGGGGGACCGTCGGGAACGGCGCCGCCTCGAAGGCCCCGAGCCCGGAGCCCGGCCGTAGCGGCGCGCTCTGGCCGGACCCGCTGACGGGCAGTCCTCTGCCGTCGGCCACCGGGTCGGCGTACCGGGCGAACCAGGCGTCCAGTTCCGCGGCCAGGCCGGCGCGGACGGACGCCGCCCCGGGGGCGCCGGCCAGGTTCCGCCGCTCGCCCGGGTCGGCCACCAGGTCGTAGAGCTCGTGCGGGCCGTGGGGGTGCCGGTGCACGTATTTCCACTCCCCGGTCCGGATCATCCGCACCGGACCGTACTCGTCGAAGACCACCACCCGCTGCCGGTCCTCCTCCGGCGAGCCGGCGAGGAGGCCGGCGAACGAGCGTCCGGGTCGGGATCCGGCGGGGAGGGGCAGTCCGAGATGCTCCAGCAGCGTGGGCCGCAGGTCGTAGGCCGACAGCAGCGCCTCGCAGACCCGGCCCCCGGGGACGCGCCCCGGCTGGCTCACGATCGCCGGGACCATGACCGAGCTGTCGTAGACGTTCTGCGGGAAGGTGCCGTTGCCCTTGCCCCAGATCCCGTGGTGGCCGCAGTTGAAGCCGTTGTCGCTGGTGAAGACCACCAGCGTCGACTCCGTGAGCCCCAGCTCCGCCAGCCGGGACAGCACCCGGCCGATCCCGGCGTCCATCGCCGACACCGCGGCGAAGTAGCCGGTCAGCGCGGCGCGCACGTCGGGCTCGCCGCCGACCGGGGCCCCGTCCGGGCCCACCGGCTGCCAGGGGTGCGGCGGCTCCTGTGGGCAGGAGTCGAACGCGCAGCCGTCGTAGAGCGCCTCGAACGCCCGTGGGTGCTGCCCCTTCCACGGCGTGTGCGGCGCGGTGTAGTGCAGTGACAGGTAGAACGGCTCCGCGCGCCCGGCCTCTCCCGACAGGAACGCGCACGCCTCGTCGGTCAGCACGTCGGTGAGGTATCCGGTGGCCGTGACCCGCTCGCCCCCGTCGTAGAGGACCGCGTCCCGGTACGGACCACCGCCGCTCTCGTGCGCCAGCCAGCGCACGAATCCCGGCCGGGGCCGGTCGTTGGCGCCCAGGTGCCACTTGCCGACGAGACCGAGCCGGTACCCCGCGTCGTGCAGGTCGTCGGTGAGGAGCCTGCGTCCGGCCAGGAAGTCCGTCCCGTCCTGGCCCACGTGCCCCCGGCTGATCCAGTCGTGCACGCCGTGCTGGGAGGGGATCTCCCCGGTGAACAGCGAGGCGCGGGCCGGCGAGCACACCGGGGAGGCGCAGAAGAACCGGGACAGCCGCACCCCCGAAGCCGCCAGGGCGTCGAGCGCGGGGGTGTGGATGTCGTCGTTGCCCGCGCAGCCCAGCGCCCACGGGCCCTGGTCGTCGCTCAGGATGAGCAGGACGTTGGGGCGTCCGGGGTCACGGCTGGCCAACGGGGCACCCCGTCCGCACCGGGGCCCCGGCGGCCGCCGAGGAGTAGGCGGCCAGCACGACCTCCAGCACGTGCCGGGCGTGCGCGCCGCCCACCGTGGGGTCCCGGCCCTCCCGTACGGCATCGGCGAAGTCGGCGAGCTGGGCGGCGAAGGCCGCGGGGATGTCGTCGGGGTCCGGCCGGTGCAGCCACCTCACCTCGCCGTCCCTGTGCAGCGCCGTGCCGAGGTGGGGGGAGATCGACAGCGTGCCGCTCTCCCCGACGACGGTGACCTCGTCGTGCGGGGCGGGCGGGCCGGTGCCGGTCACCGCGATCTGCGCCGTCAGGCCGCCGGACAGGGCCAGCCTGACCAGCGCGTCGGTCTCGATCGGCGAGCCGTTCACCGAGGCCTCCACCTGTTCGACCCGGCGGCCGGACAGCCACAGCAGCCGGTCCACGCAGTGCGCGCCGATGTTGATGAACACACCGCCGCCCGACAGCTCCGGATCGAGGAACCAGCCGGGCCGCGAGCCCGGCCGGTAGTCGGAGCCGCGCCGGTCCGACATCAGCAGCGGCTCGCCGATCTCCCCGGCCGCCAGCGCGGCCATCGCCGCGACCTTGTCGGGCAGGAAGCGCTGGATGTGCCCGACCGCCAGCCGCACCCCGGCGGCGGCGCAGGCGTCGATCATCAGGTCGCAGTCGGCCAGCGAGGTGGCCATGGGCTTCTCGACCAGGACGTGCAGCCCGGCCGCCGCCGCGTCGCACACGATCGCGGTGTGCAGCGCGTGCGGGGTGTTGACCACCACCGCGTCCACCTCGCCCGAGGCGATCAGGTCGCGGTGGTCGGTGTGGACCGGCGCGCCGTGGGGCGCGGCGACCCGGCGCGCGACCTCCGGGTTCAGGTCGCAGACCGCGCCCACCCGGAGGCCGGCCACCCGCAGCGACGCCTCGGCGTGCAGCACACCGACGGCGCCCGCGCCGACCAGGCCCAGACGGAGTTCAGTCACTTGTCATCTCTCCCGAGGAGGCGCCGCATGATCGGCGCACGACGATGCGGGGGCGGAGCCGTACCTGGTGCAGGGGCAGGTCCGGCTCGCGCAGGCGGCGGAGCAGGAGCTCGGCCGCGTGGCGGCCGAGATGGCGTTTGGGCGGGGAGACCGCGGTGAGCGGCACCTCCGCCAGGTCGGCGATCTCGTCGTCGTAGGCGACGATCGCCAGATCGCCCGGTACGGACAGGCCGGCCCGCCGGGCGGCGGAGACCATCAGGGTGGCCTCGCGGTCGCCGAAGCAGACGACGGCCGTGCAGCCGGCGGCCACGACGCGGCGCACCTGCCCGTCGGCGACCCCGGGGTCCCAGTCGCGCTGCGGCGCGGAGAACGGCTCCGCGGCCCTCAGGCCCAGGTCGGCCACGGCCGCCGCGAAGCCCTGGCCGACCGGCGCGCTGGTGGGGTTGCCCGAGCGGGTGAGCAGGGCCAGCCGGGTGTGGCCGAGCGCGACCAGGTGGCGCACGGCCGCGTAGCCTCCGGCCGCGTGGTCGGTGCGGACGTGCTCGCTGGGGTCGTCGCCGCCGTCCAGGCCGCGCTCGATCAGCACGACGGGCACCGGCAGGCCGGTGAGGCGGCCGACGACGGCCACGGGGTCCGCGTGGCCGATGAGCGTGGGGACGACGAGCAGACCGTCCACCCCGGAGTCGAGCATGCGCCGCAGCGCGGCCTCCTCCTCCGCCGGCTGGTAGCGGGAGCAGGCCAGCATCAGCCGCGCTCCGGCGGCGGCCAGCGCCTCCTCGATGCCCTCCAGGACCTTCGGGTAGTAGAGCGTGGTGTCCGGCACGACCACGCCGACCAGCGCGGCCTGGCCCCGGACGGCCGGGGCGTGCTCGGCCACGAAGGTGCCCGCCCCCTGCCGCCGGATCACGAGCCCCTCCTCGACGAGCTCGTCCACCGCGCGGCGGACCGTGGTGAGGCTGACCTCGCGGGTGTGGGAGAGCTCCTGCTCGGTGGGGAGCTTCGCGCCGGGCGCCCAGCGGCCCGAGCGGATCTCCGCGCGGAGCCCGGCGGCGAGCCTGCGGAACTTCAGCTCCCGCGAATCCGACATGACGTCCGCCCTCATTTCACTGAACCGAGGGTCATGCCCTCGATGATCCGTCGGCCGAGCCAGATATAGCAGGCGAGGACGGGCAGCACGACCGTGCAGACCCCGGCGAACAGGCCGCCCCAGTCGGCGCCGTTGTACTGCATCCGCTGCAGGAAGCCCAGCAGGGCCAGGGAGAGCGTGGCCTTCTCCTCGCTCTGCAGGAAGATCAGGCCGAACAGCGTCTCGCCCCAGTGCTGGATGATGTTGAGGATCATCGCGGTGATGATGCCGCTGCGCGCGAGCGGCAGCATGATCTGCCAGAAGGTCCGGTTGGCGGAGGCCCCGTCGAGTGCCGCGGCCTCCTCCAGCTCCCTGGGCAGCGAGCCGAAGAAGCCGGTCAGGAAGAAGACCGTGAACGGCATCGAGGTCGCGACGTAGAGGATCCACAGGCCGGTCAGGCTGTCGACGAGGTAGAGCTCGTTCATCATCACATACAGCGGCAGGATGATGACCTGTGCGGGGATGCCCAGGCCGAGCGCGAAGAACGCGGTGATGCCGCTGTTCCAGCGGGTCAGGATCCGGCTGAGCGCGTAGGCCGCGGGGGCCGACAGCGCGATCGTGGCGACCGCCGTGCCGACCACCAGGACCACCGTGTTGAGGGTGGCCCCGGCGAAGTCGCTGGCGGTCCACGCGCGGGCGTAGTTGTCCCACTGCGGGCTGGTCGGCAGCGACCAGGGCTCGGCGAAGATCGCGCGGGTGGATTTGAGCGAGGTCAGCAGCATCCATCCCGCGACGGCCACGCTGAACAGGGCGAACAGCCACGCCAGCGGCGCGCCGAGCAGCTTGGACGGGCCGGGGAACCTACGGGTCGTGGCCATGGGAGTCCCCTTTCAGAACTGGACCGGGTCACGGCGGAAGAGCCGGCGCAGCAGCACGACCAGCACGCCGACCAGGGCGAGCATGACCATGCCGGTCGCGGCGGCGGAGCCGTACTTGGGCACGCCGCTGGCGAACGCCTCGGCGTAGGCGTACAGGGCGGTGTTCCACACCTTGGTCGGCGGGAGCTGGCCCGCCGCGCCCGCGAAGGCGTAGATGAACTCGAAGATCTTGATCGCGCTGATGCTCCAGAGCACCGCGCAGACCCCGACGACGTCCCACATCAGCGGGAGCGTCACGTTCCGGAACCGCTGCCAGGCGTTGGCGCCCTCCAGGTCGCACACCTCGTAGAGGTCCTTCGGGATGCGGTCCACGGCGGCCATCAGGATCGTGGTGAAGAACCCGGTCTGCACCCAGACCAGGCCGATCATGATGACGGAGAAGAGGTTGTCGGTGCCCAGCCAGTTCGGCGGGCTGTCCACGCCGAAGGCCCGCAGCGCCTGGTTGACGACCCCCTCGGCCTGGAAGAGGAAGCCCCACAGGATCGACAGCACGATGCCGGAGACGATGTTGGGGAAGAAGATGATCGCCCGGACCGCCTTACGCCCGGCCATGTCGCGCAGGATCATCGTCAGCAGGAAGCTGAGCGCGAAGGTCGCGCCGCCGACGACGAAGAGGATCGTCAGCGTGTTGGCGAAGGAGTCCTGGAAGACCGGGTCGAGCAGCAGCCGCCGGTAGTTGTCGAGCCCGGCGAACTCCATCGGCCCGGCCCCGGCCCACTTGTTGAGGCTGATCCAGCCGGTGGCGAGTGCCGGCAGGACGTAGAAGACGACGTAGAGGACGAGCGCGGGGACGACGAACGGCCAGAACAGCCGCCGCCTCCCCCGGGTGAGCGGGCTGCCGCGCTCCGCGGGGGCGGCCGGCTGCCTCCGGGTGGGCTCCGTCGCGCGGACGGCGGTCGCGGCCATCAGCCGTTGAGCTTCCAGAAGTCGACCGAGGTGCTCTTGAGCTTGGCCACGAACTCGGCCGCGGAGACCTTGCCGGTGATCAGCTCGGTGTTGGCCGGCTGGAAGACCTTGGTGTACCAGTCGGTGTGGTCCATCTTCACCCCGTCGAGCGCCGGGTGGGTCCGCGCGGTGTCCAGCGTCTTCTTCACGTCGGCCAGCACGGCGGGCGCCTCGACGTCGGTCCGCGGCGTGATGTTGTCCGCCTCGGTGGCGATCTTCGACAGCCGTTCCCTGTTCATGAAGTAGGCGATGAACTTCTTGGCCGCCTCGGCGTTCCTGGCCCTGGCCGGGATCGCGAACCCGATCAGTGAGATCTCCTGGGTCTGCTCGCCCCTGGCACCGGCGGGGAAGGGGAAGGAACGGTACTGGAAGCCCTCCTTGGCCGACGGCTTGGTCTCGCTCGGCGCGAAGGTGCCCAGCAGCAGGAAGTCGGCGCCGCCGGCGGCCCACTTCTGCTGGACGGCCGGGTATTTGCTGCCGTCGTAGCCCTTGACGAAGTAGCCGTCCTTGACGAGCTTCTCGATCTTCTGGACCGCGGCCACGAACGCCGGGTCGTCGAACTTGGCGCCGGTCGCGTCGGTCGCGGCGGCGCCGAACGCGCCGGGCCCGAGGTCGCGCAGGACCGCGTGGTAGGTCCAGAAGGCCGAGTAGTCGGCGATGTCGGCGTCCAGCGCCAGCGGCCCGTCGCCCCGCGCGGCCTTCCGCGCGGCCAGCAGCGAGACGAAGTCGTCCCAGGTCTTCGGGGGCGCGGCGGCCACGTCCTTGAGCGTGCCGCCGTCGTACCAGATCTGCTCGGCCAGCACCTCGTAGGGCACCAGCCAGGCCCTGCCCTCCGTGGTGGCGTACTCGCGGTATTTGGCAGCGATCACGTCGCCGACCTTCTTGCCGCTCTCGCCCGGGATCTCCAGGTCGTACACCGGGGAGAGGTCCAGTCCCTGCCCGGTGGCGAAGAAGGTCGACTTCACGAAGCGGTCGGCGGAGTCGACCAGGTCGGCGGGGACGTTCCTGGTGTTGAGCGTGGGGGCGAGCTGCTTGGCGACGTCGCGCCCCTTCCACTCGACCTTGACTTTGACGCCGGTCTCCTCGGTGAAGGAGCCGATGGCCGATTCCAGCACCTTGGCCTGGGGCTCACCCGCCTTCCACATCGACCAGTAGACGAGCTCGTCGGAGGCTTCGCCGGTGGAACCGGCGCCGCAGGCGGCGGCGAGGCCGAGCAGGCCGGCCGCGGTCACGGCGGCCACGGCCCTGAGCACCCGGCGGCGAGGGAGGGATCCGTTCATCGAACACTCCTGGGGAGGGGGTGGATGTCGGAATCCTGGAGGGAGAGTCATCCCTAAGTCAACGCAATGAATTAGGGATGAATCCTGTGGAACAGGCGGTTTTTCCCGGCCGGCCAGGGGAACCGGTCATAAAAAATCTTGAATTACTTCTTTATTCATCACTTTTGCCTCGCATTGGATACGGCTGATCCGATCCGAAGGAGGGGCTGTGCTGGAGATCACGCGTAGGGCCGCGCTCAGGACCGGGGCGGCGGGTGTGGCGGGAGCGGTGTTCCTGCGGCCCGGTACGGCGTCCGCCGCCGTGGCCGGGGACCTGGAACAGCGGGCCCTGGCCATGAGCCCGCCGGTCTTCCTGCTGGAGACCGCCGTCCCCCCGCAGCTGACCGCCGGACCGGGCTCGACTCTGAGCATCACCGACCGGGCCGCGATCTGCGGGAGCCACTCGCTCCGCTGGGAGCACGGCCGCGGCTCCACGATCACCGTCACCGCCCCCATCGGCTTCGCCCCCGACCCCTACCGGCCGATGGACGACCAGGCCTGGCAGGGGACCGTGGACACCTTCTCGGTCTGGATCTTCAACGAGACCCCGGTGGACGACGTGGTCCGCTTCGAGTTCGGCCGGGGGGAGCGGACCGACGCCTGGTTCGAGTTCCGGCTCGGCTTCACCGGCTGGCGGACGGCCTGGGTCCGCTACGACTACGACATGCACGGCCGGCCGCACCCCGGCATGGACACGCTGCGGATCATCGCACCCGGCCGCGCCGGGACGCTCCATCTCGACCAGCTCATGCTCAACGTGGCGCTGCGGCCGGACGCCCCCACCCGTGACGCCCAGGTGCCGGACATCGCCAAGGAGGGCGAGTACTACGACAACCAGCACTGGCAGGCGCTCCACCGCTACGACGACCTGCTGACCGGGGTCCGGCCGGACACGGCCGCGCCGTCGGCGGAGGAGACGGCCTCGCTGCGCGCGCTGGTCGCCCGCTACCGGGACGAGTACCTCTTCTCGCCGGTGAAGGTGGACGACGCCTCGGTGGCCGCGCTCACCGGCCAGGTCGCCGCGCTCGGCGTCCCCGAGGCGTCCGCGAGCGGGGTGGGCCGCCCGGTCTTCTCCTACCAGTCGCAGATCTACCCGCCGGAGATCGCCGCCGAGCTCAAGACGTTCGTCAACGCGGTGACGCTGCGCGCCTACACCGACCTGATGAGGACCGTGGCGCTGGCCTTCGCCTCGGCCGGCGCGGCGCACAGGCCGGCGCTCGCCGCCCTCTACACCCGGATGATCGTCCACCTGCGCGACCAGGGCTGGACCCGGGGCAGCTGCCAGGGCACCATCCACCACCTGGGCTACGACGTGCGCGGCTACTACGACTCGGTCTACCTCATGAAGGACGCGCTGCGCGAGGCCGGGCTGTTCGAGCAGGTCCGCGCCGACCTGGCCTGGCTGAGCGGGCTCGGCCGGATCTTCCTGAGCTGGAAGCACCGCAGGGCCTACGGCAGCGTCGCCGACATCCTCAACACCACCCTGCGGGGGATGCTCGCGGCCGTGCTGCTGGGTGACACCGAGGCCGGGCAGATCGCCTACCTGCGGGCGCTGCGCGGCTGGCTGAACCGGGCGCTGCTGCCCAGCGCGGGCATCCAGGACGGGCTCAAGACGGACGGGGCCACCTTCCACCACGTCGGGTTCTTCCCCGACTACGCCCGCGACGGCTTCACCGGGCTGGCCCCGCTGGTCTACGTGCTCAGCGGCGGGGTGTTCCGGCTGGCCCCCGACTCGCACGCCTCGCTCAAGCGGGCGGTGCTCACCATGCGCCTGTACGCCAACAAGAACCACTGGCCCATCTCGATCAGCGGGCGCAACCCCAGCGGGCTGACCGCCCTGTCGCCCGTGCCCTACCAGTGGCTGGCGATCTCCGGCACCCCCGACGGTTCGAGCGAGGTGGACCCCGAGATCGCCGCCGCGTTCCTGCGCCTGCTGCCCGCCGCGCCGAGCGCCCAGCAGAAGCGGGTCGCCGCCCAGCTGGCCGCGCGCGGCATCGTCGCCGAGGCCGACCCCACCGGCAACTGGACGATCAACTACGCCGCCCTGGCCGTGCACCGGCGGGAGAACTGGCAGGTCACGGTACGCGGGCACAACCGCTACCTGTGGAGCACCGAGATCTACCACGGCGCGAACTGGTACGGCCGCTACAACACCTACGGCCAGATCCAGGTGCTGCACCGGGGCGACCCGGTCAACAACGCCGACAGCGGCTACGCACAGGCGGGCTGGGACTGGAACCGCAGGCCGGGCACGACCGTCGTCCACCGGCCGCTGGAGGAACTGCGGGGAGACCTGACCGGCGCCATCGAGGAGATGCTGCTCACCGACTCGCGCTTCGGCGGGGCGCACACCATCGACGGCCGCAACGGCATGTTCGCGATGGAACTGCGCGAGCACCCGAAGTACGAGGGCTCGCACCGCGCGCTGAAATCGGTCTTCCTGTTCGACGACCGGATCGTGGCCGTCGGCACCGGGATCGAGAACGGCTCCCGGCGGGAGACCGAGACCACGCTCTTCCAGACCCGCCTGCCCAGCCAGGCGGCCCCCACCTACGTCGACGGGACCGAGCCGATCACGGCCTTCCCGCACGACGCGCCGGATCTCACGCCGCGCTGGCTGCTGGACGACAAGGGCATCGGCTACCACCTGGCGGCCGGGCAGCGGGTCGGCCTGACGCGCTCCACCCAGAGCTCGCGCGACAACGCCACCGAGGCCCCGACCAGCGGCGACTTCGCGACCGCCTGGATCAAGCACGGCACCGCGCCCCGGGGCGGGAGCTACTGCTACGCCATGGTCGTCAACACCACCCCCGAGCGGATGGCCGCGTTCGCCGAGGCGATGGCCGACCCGGCGCGCGCGCCGTACGCCGTGCTGCGCGCCGACACCTCCGCGCACGTGGTGCGCGACCGGGCGACCGGGATCACCGGTTACGCGGTCTTCGCGCCCACGGAGCTGGCCGAGGGGCCGGTCCGCAAGGTCGACACGGCGTCCATGGTGCTGACCAGGGACGACGGGGACGACGGCCTGGTACTGGCGGTGTGCGATCCCGATCTGCGGCTCTACAGCGGGATCGACCACGACCAATACGAGCGCGGCCGGTACGTCGGCCACTACAGTCCCTGGTCGCGGCCGTGGCTGACCAGCCCGAGCCATCCCCACCGGATGCGGGTGACCCTGGAGGGACGCTGGCGCGCGGACGGCGACCAGCCGTGCGAGGTGCGGGCGCAGGGCGGGCGGACCGTGGTCGAGTTCGAGACCGTGGACGGGCGGCCGGTCCAGGTGCGCCTGCTCCGGGGATGACGCGCGACCTCTCCGGTGCGGCGGAGCCGTCACCCGGGAGGTCCGCGCCCTGCCGGTCCGGCGGCCTGGCCGCCGGACCGGCGCGGCGGGTCACGGGCTCGGCGCGTAGGCCTCGATCTCGTAGAGCGAGACGCCCCACCCGGTCGCCCGGACCGTGGTGTTGACGCGCAGGTAGCGGCCGGTGCCGTTGAGCCCGGTGAGCTCGTCGACCCCGCCGTCGCCGGCGGTGGTGGCGTAGAGGTCACGCCAGCCGGCGCCGTCGTCGGAGACCTGCAGCTGGTACGCCCTGGCGTAGGCGGTCTCCCACCTCAGGACGGCGCGGTCGATCCGCTGGACCGAGCCGAGGTCGATCCGGATCCACTGCGGGTCGCTGTAGGCGGAGGACCACCGGGTGGAGGCGTCGCCGTCGTTGGCGTTGGCTCCGCCGAACCGGTCGACCTCGGTGCTGGAGACGGTGACCGGCCGGAAGGCGGCGAGGTTGCCCCGGCCCGGCCAGGGGATCTGCTGCGAGGCGTAGTAGTTCACGCCCAGGATGTCCCAGCGCGGCCCCTGGGCGGCGAGCCGGCCGCGGAACCCGGTCCAGTCGCGGGCGGCCTGCGGGGACCAGCCGACCTCCGCGACCGCGGCCACGCGGGGGAACGCCATGAACTCGATGTCCTTCAGCGTCCTGACCGTCTCGCTCCACAGCGGGGCCTCGACGCCCAGGACCGCCGCCTCCGGGACGCCGGTCACGTATGCGGCGGGGTCCCAGTCGTAGGCGGTGCGGACCTCGATGTATCCGGCCCAGGTGAGCCCGATGGGGGTGGAGGCGTTGTACTTCATGTCCATGTAGGTCTTGTTCGCCGGCGACATCACGACCTTGTTCCCCCGCTGGACCGCCTGGGCGAGCGAGGTGTTGGCCGTGCCGGTGCCCCAGTACTGCGGCACCGTGGAGACCGGCGGGCCGACCTTCGTCACCTCGTTCCAGCCGACGGCGCGCTTGCCGTACTTGGCGACGATCGGCAGCACCCGGTTCATGAAGGTGGCGTAGTCGGCGTCGGTGGTGGCGTGCGCCTCGTCGCCACCGATGTGCAGGTAGGGGCCGGGGGTGAGTTCGGCCAGCTCGCGGATGACGTCCTCGACGAACCGGTAGGTGGTCTCCTTCGAGATGCACAGCGAGCTGAATCCGACCCCCGTGCCGGTGTAGAGCGGCGGGGCCGTGCCGTCGCAGTTCAGCTCGGCGTAGGAGGCCAGGGCCGCGTTGGTGTGGCCGGGCAGGTCGATCTCCGGCACGATCGTGATGTGGCGGCTCTGGGCGTGGGCGACGATCTCGCGGTACTGGGCCTTGGTGTAGTAGCCGCCGGGGCCGCCGCCCACCTGGGTCGAACCCCCGTACTCGGCCAGCCGGGGCCAGGAGTCGATCTGGACGCGCCAGCCCTGGTCGTCGCTGAGGTGCAGGTGCAGTGTGTTGATCTTGTAGAGGGCGAGCTCGTCGATGTACCGCTTGACGGCGTCGACGCCGAAGAAGTGCCTGGCGACGTCGAGCATCGCGCCGCGATACCGGAAGCGCGGCCGGTCGGTGATGATGCCGCCCGGCACCGTCCACGGTCCGGGCCGGACGGTCGGGTGCTCGATCGCGGCGGGCAGCAGCTGCCGCAGCGTCTGCACTCCGGCGAAGAGGCCGGCGGGCGCGTTCGCCCGCAGCGTCACGCCCGTGCCGGTCACCTCCAGCCGGTAGCCCTGGTCCCCGAGAGCGGCGTCGGCGCCGGACAGCAGGAGCGAGACGCCGCCCGAGACTCCGGCCGAGTACGTGGCGAGGGGCAGCGCGTAGCCGGTGGCCGGGCGGAGCAGGCCGCGGAGATACTCACCGATCTTCGTGGCCTCCGGCGAGCCGTCCTGCACGTAGATCCTGGCCTGACCGCCGAGGGTGAAGGTGGCGGCGGAGGATTCGACGTGAGCCGGCGCCGGCACCACGGTGGCGGCCATGCCGGGCGGATCGGCGGCCAGCGCGCCCGCCGGGGTCCAGGCTGTCCCGGACAGGCCGCAGGTACCGGCGGTCAGGATGAGCGCGAGCCGGCCGGCGAGCCGGCGCCAGGGGCGCGGCCGTGGGCGGGGGTTCTGGGGGGTGGTCCGCACAGGTGTCCTCCAGGGGAGTGGGCTGCGACGCGCATGCACAGTGGAGACGGTGCGAATATCGAATAAGACATGCCCTAAGGCGGATTATGGAGATATATGCCGAGAGATGTCTGATATTGAGCAGTGTTGCGCAGGAAACGCGGCTTGTGAAGCCCAACCGGTCTGGCGTCTCCCCTGGACCGGAGGCCGGCCCGGGTCCGGCCCGGACGCCGGGTGCCGTCAGAGGCCGAGATCGCTCAGTCCCGGATGGCCGTCCGGGCGGCGCCCCAGGGGCCAATGGTATTTGCGGTCCGAATCCCTGATCGGAAGATCGTTGATGGAGGCGTGTCTCACGCGCATCAGGCCCTGCCCGTCGAACTCCCAGTTCTCGTTGCCGTAGGAGCGGAACCAGTTTCCGGAGTCGTCATGGCATTCGTAGGCGAAGCGCACGGCGATGCGGTTTCCCGCGAAAGCCCACAGCTCTTTGATGAGCCGGTATTCCAGCTCTCTCGACCATTTCCGGCGGAGAAACTCGATGATCTCGTCACGGCCGTCGACGAACTCGGCGCGGTTGCGCCAACGGGAGTCAGGCGTGTAGCCCTGCGCCACCTTCTCGGGGTCTCGGGTGTTCCACGCGTCTTCCGCCAGCCGGGTTTTCTGGGTGGCGGTTTCGAGGGTGAACGGAGGGAGCGGAGGACGTGTCATCTCGTCATCTCCCTGGTCGTGTCGCACGTGGTGAGAGGAGGTCCGCGATGGGAGGAGGCCCGCGTTTCCCGTCCGGCGGGACCGTGGCGCACCGGCCGTCACCGGATGCCGGCGCCGCCACGCGTGACCGGCGCATGCCGTCTGTGCCATTTTACGGAACCAGCCGGTCGCGCACATGTCACCGGAGTATGCATTCGATTGATCCTTGGCATCCCGGCGGCCGTCGCGTCGGGCGGTGAACGACGGCTCCCGTCCGCCGTACGGCCGGATCCTCGCCTGGTCGGCGCCGCCGCCGGGCGGGGTGTGGCGCGCGCCCGGCGGCCGACCGCGGCGGATCCGGCGGCAGCGCTCTGACGCCCTCGTGTCACGCGGACCAGTGGGGGTCGCGGCCGAGGAGTCCGAGGACGCGATGCTGGAGCGGGGCGTCGTCGGGAACCTCGACCTTGGGGCCGAAGACGACGACGCCGGGACGGACGGCCCCGGGGATGCGCAGCTCGTCGGGGATCTGCTGGACGCCGGGCCACATCGCCGCCAGCTCGGCCGGGTCGATCGTGTCGTCCTGCCCGGTGGCACGGGCGAGGTCCCAGCCGTGGAGGACCATGTCGGCGCTGACGACCTGGTCGATGTGCTGCTCGGTGGTGACGTGCCCGGCCGGGCTGTCGACCCCGCTCGCGGCGGCGGCGGGGTCGGCGAGCAGGGCCTCGACGTCGGCGCGCGCCGAGGCGAACGCGGCGAGCGGGTCCTCCTCGACGGTGGGGGCGGGACTGAGCGACCTGCCGAGGGGATAGAGCATCGCGCCGTGCATCTCGACGATGTGGCCGACGACGTCTCTGGCGGTCCACTCGGTGCAGGGGGAGGGGTTGGACCACTGGTCGGGCCTGACGGCGGCCACCTTGGCCGCGAAGATGTCGGCACGGGTCCGGTAGCGGGCGGCGATCTCGCTCATGGGCGCTCCTGTTCTCGTCGGTCTCGCTTGGACGGTACAGCGGATCCATGACAAGATCCGGCCGGTCCGTCAACCCGTGACAGGCGGGTCCGGCACCGGCGGGGCCTTGCGGGACGGCGATGAACCTCCACCCGCGGCCTCAGTCCTGGCGGTGGGCCGTCATGGTCGCCGACGAAGGCCGGTCACTCGATCGAGGACGTTGAGACATCCGAGATCAATCGGTCCTGCTCGGCGAGGTGCAGGGCGGCCAGCCGTACGGCCCGGCAGATGGCCGTCGGAGCGTACAGCTCCTTGTCCTGCCACAGGGGAGGGTGCCTGTCGGGGTCTTCCCCCCGCAGGAAGGCGTGGCCACGGGCGGCGGCCCGACGCGTCCGCGGGTCGGCCCGCCCGGACCGGGTGCGCAGCAGGATGTGAACGGCGTAGGCGGTCTCTTCGCTGGTGGCTCCCCACCTCCCCCATGAGCCGTCGGCGTTCTGGGTGGCGAGGGTCCACTCGACCGCCCGGCGCACCGCGTCCCCGGCGCCGCCGTCCGTCATCGGGTCCAGGGCGAGCGCGCAGTGGGCGGTCGCGTAGCAGGGAGAGGCGTGCCATTTGTCCGACCAGGAGCCGTCCTGGTGCTGGGCATCCACCAGCCATCTGACGATCCTGGCCATCGCGGCGCGGTGGCGTCCGGTGCCGTCGGGGGTCCGCGCGACATGCTCGGCGAACGCCGATTCCAGGTAGGCGATCGAGGCCGGCTCGTCGGCCGGCGGGTCGCCCAGCCACGCCGCGGTGGCGGCCGGAGAGCAGGAGACCGCGCCGCCACCCCGGGGCGAGCGGGAGGCCGATCCGGCCGGCCCACGCCCGCAGGTGGCCGACCAGCTGGGCGGCGGTCACCGAGGCGTCCGCCGCGGCCCGCACCTCCATGGAGCCGTGCGCGTCCACCGCTCCGGCGAGCACGCCGTCCACGGCGGACCACCGCGGGTCCGGCGGGCCCTCGCCCACGGCGGGCGGGACTGTCTCAGCGGTCACGGCGCACCGCCCAGGACGCGATCATGGCCAGTTCCGCGCGGGCCGCCGGGCCGGGCTCGGCGCGGTCCAGACAGGCCAGCGCGGCGCCGATCTGGGTCTCCGCCTCCGCCTCGGCCTCGAGCCGGCCACCGGCCCGTTCGACCAGATCGGTCATCAGCACGCACTCCTGCGGGCTCGGGGGCTGCGGCCGGTGGTACATCTCGGCGAGGGAGCGGCCCGCCTCCCCCGGGTGGGCCAGCGCGGCGAGCACCGGGAAGGTCTTCTTTCGCGCGGCGATGTCGCTGCCCACCGGCTTGCCCGTGCGCTCGGCGCGGCCCCAGATGCCCAGCACGTCGTCGGCGCACTGGAAGGCGATCCCGAGGTGCCGGCCGAACCGCCCGAGTTCCTCCGCGCGGTCCGCCGACGATCCGCCCAGGAGCGCTCCGATGGCGCACGCCCCGCCGAGCAGCGCCCCGGTCTTGCCCTCCGCCATCGACCGGTACTCCTCGACGGTGATATCGCCGCGGTTGGCGAACGCCACGTCCTGGCTCTGTCCGCGCATCAGGTCGGTCAGCGTCCGGATCAGCGCCTCAAGTGCCGCCGCGTCGTGCGTCTGGCTCAGCGTCCGCAGCGCCAGTGCCCACATTGCGTCACCGGCCAGTACGGCCTGGCCCATTCCGAACCGCACCCACGCCGCGGGGCGGTGCCGCCGCACGCGGTCCTCGTCGATCACGTCGTCGTGCAGCAGGGAGAACTCGTGGACCAGCTCCACGGCCACCGCGCCCGGGACCGCGCGCCGTACGTCTCCGCCGACGGCACGGCATCCGGCCAGCACCAGCGCCGAACGCAGCGCCTTGCCCGCGGCGACGGCGGAGCCGCCGGACAGGCCGAGATGGTAGTCCGCGACCTGCCGGACCGGTTCGGGAAGGGTGGCGACGGCCTGGCGGAGAGCCGGGCGCACCAGCTCGTCCACGTCCACGGGGGCGGTGAGGCGGGGATGGGTGTCACACGGCCGTGGGGACGGTATCCGGCCGTGGATGTCGGGTGTCGACGTTCTACCGTGCTCAAGAAACATCGGGAGTCTCCTGGGAGCGGCCCACTGGAGGGCGAGAACCGGGCATGACGGGACGGGTCACGCTGTCTTACGGTTCTTGTGAACCGTTTGGAGTGACCGGGAGCGCTTCCTCGCCCGGCCGCCGAAAGGGGGCGGACCGGGCTCACCGGCGGAGCCGGCCGGCGGGAGCTTCCGGCGGGCCGGCGCTGCCCGTCGTCGTGCCGGCCCGCCGGCGACCTTCTCCCACAGGCCGTCCCAAGTCGTCTTGAGCGGTTCCCAAGCGCACGGGGAGATCGTGTGCCGGTCGTCCGGCCCCGTGAGATCCGCGGAGGTCCCGGCATCTGCAGGCGTTTCCCGACCGCGAAGAGCGAGCCGAAAGGAAAGCGCACGACCGTGTTGGCCGATATACGCGCACCCGGAGATCTGCGAGCCCTCACCCCGGCGCGACCGGCTCGAATCAGCATGGAGATTCGGGAGGTCCTGCGCGCACTCGCCCGCCACGCGCATCCCGACGACGTCCTCATCAGCCTGTGAACCCTTGCGAACCGGTTCTCACACCTTGTGAACCGGACTTCGAAGCCGTGTGTGAAGGAGGCGGGGGCGATGAGTCCCAAGCGCGTGCTACCGGCCAGGCCGCACGGTTACTGCGCCGGTGTGGACCGCGCCGTGCAGGCCGCGGAGAAGGCCCTCGACGTGTACGGGCCACCGGTCTACGTACGTAAGGAGATCGTGCACAACCGGCACGTGGCCGAGACCCTGAAGGCCCGCGGCGCCACGAGACGATGCAGGCGGTGGAGCGGCTCAGGGAACGCTTCCCGCTCCTGCAGTCGCCGCCGAGTGACGACATCTGCTACGCCACCCAGAACCGGCAGCAGGGGGTGAAGCAGATCGCGCCCTCCTGCGACGTGGTCGTCGTCGTGGGCTCGGGCAACTCCTCGAACTCGCTGCGCCTGCGCGAGGTGGCCCTCGGCGCGGGCGCCCGTGCCGCGTACCTGGTCGACTTCGCCCACCAGATCGACGAGGCGTGGCTGCTGGAGGCGGACACGGTGGGTGTCACGGCGGGCGCCTCGGTCCCGGCCGGACTGGTCGAGGACGTGCTCGACCGGCCGGCCGGCCACGGGTTCACCGACGTGTCGGGGGTGGCCGCCACGCGGGAGACCACCGTGTTCGCCCTGCCGCAGGAACTCAGAGCCGACATCCGCAGGTCGCGGACCCGAGAAGACTGATCGCACCGGATCGGAAGAGGAAATGGACATCTACCAGGTCCCGGAAGTGCTGACCAACATCGACGCGCATCCGGCGATGGTGCTCTTGGCCGGGGCGATCGCCAACACCGGCGCCTACCTGCTGTACATCGAGGGCATCCGGCTGGGGTTCCGGCACAGGACATTCGCCGTCCCGGTGTTCGCCAACATGTATTTCTTCGCGCACGACGTGCTGTTCGTCGCCCTCTTCGACCACTGGTTCAACGAGGTGGACCACTGGCTGTTCAAGATGTTCTGGGCCGCTCTCCTGGTCTTCAGCGTGCTGGAGTGCGTGGTCCACTACCAGACGCTCAAGTTCGGCCGCCGGGAACTCCTCCCCGGCCTCGACCCGCGTCAGTACGTCGTCGCCTACGCCGCGATGCAGGCGGCGGTCATCGTGCTGCTGTGGTTCGTCTACACCCACCTGGGCGACCCGCTGTTCCTGCTCACCTTCTCCACCACGATCATCGTCGCCATCGTGTGGTACATCCCCCTGCTGCTCAGGCGGCGCAGCCGCGAGGGACAGTCGTTCCTGATCGCGATCGCCCTGGTGCTGTTGAACGCCTACTTCTTCATGTTCCTGCCGCTGATGTCGGACGCCTTCGCCGCCCCGGTCTACCACGCCGCCGGGACGGTCACGACGGCGCTGAGCGTGATCTACCTGTGGCTGCTCACCCGCTATCCGGCCTACGTGGGCCGGGATGCGCCGCAGCCGGTGGGGTGAGGCGACCCATGACTTTCTCGAGCGGAAGCGGACGGGCGGTGACGGTCGGCTCGCGACAGGCGCACCGATCCGCCGCCCGCCCGGCGGCGCTCTCCCGGGTGGTCCACGAGGCCGTTGTGACCTGGCGGTTCGTCTACCGGGATCTCAGCAGCACGGTCATCCCCGTCTGGCTGTTCGGGGGCGCGGCGGCCGTCCACCACGGGCTGCCGCCGGCCTCCGCTCTGGCGGCCGCTGGGAGGAGCACTGTGTGGGCGCTCCTGTACCTCTACACCTTCTGCGTGTCCAACCAGATCTCCGGGGTCGAGGAGGACCGCGTCAACAAGCCGGACCGGCCGCTGGCGAGCGGGGCGGTGACCGTCGCGGGCGCGTGGCTCCGTTGGTGGGCGGCGACGGCCGCGTTCGCTGTCACGGGGCTCCTGCTCGGCGTGCCCGGATGGACGTTCGCGTGGCTGGCGGTGACGGTCCTGCACAACTTCGCCGGCTGGAGCCGCTGGGGGCCCGCCAAGAACCTGTGCATGGTCCTGGGCACGATCGTCCAGCTCGCCGCCGCCTGGACGACGGCCGGTCCGCTGGACGGCACCGCCTGGCGGTGGATCCTCGCCGTATCGGTGATCATCGGGGGCGCCGGGATGCACGTCCAGGACCTGCGGGACATGGCGGGTGACCGGCTGGCAGGCCGCCGGACGCTCCCCCTGCTGTTCGGGGAGGACGCGACCCGGCGTCACCTGGCGGTGGTCATGGCCGCGATGCCGCTCCTGCTCGCGCCCGTCCTCTACGCGCCCGAGGGGGAGCCCCTCACGGCCGCCGTGTGCGCGTTCTTCCTCGCCGCCGTGTGCTGGAGGATCGCCTGGCGGGTCATCCGGCTGCGCGGGGCCGGAGACGACCACCGCACCTACATGCTCTACACCTACATGTTCTGCTACGTGCTGCTGAGCGGGATGTCCGTGCTGTGAGAAGACCCGGGCGGTGGATGTCTCCCGGGAGGCGACGACGAGGATGCGGGGAGAAGATGTCCGTCCATGACGGTGGTGACACGCTGGTCCGGCGGGCCGCGGCCATCCCTTTCCACCGGGTGCTGCGGAGGCTTGCGAGGGGCCCGTTGAACGCGCTCGCCGAGATCGGCGGGGAGGCGCGGGGCGAGGTGGTCCGCCTCGGTCTCGGGCCGTTCCGGCCTTACCTGGTGACCCACCCCGACCACGTGCAGCAGGTCATGCGCGGCGGCTGGTCCGAATTCGCGCGGGAGGGGATGTTCTGGCGCCCGCTCCGGCGCGTTCTCGGCACCACCGTCATCGGAGAGGGGCCGGCGTGGGAGTCCAGCCGGAAGATCCTTCAGCCCTTGTTCACCGCACGGTATGTGGCGTCGCTGGCGGAGGGCCTGGCGGGTGCCGTCACGGAGTCCGTGGACGAGCTTGACGAGGCGGCCGGGTCCGGGCACCCGATCGACGCCGCCGAGGAGATGGCCGCCATCGTGAACAGGGCCGTCGTCCGCGCTCTGTTCGGGGACAAGATCTCCCGCGCGGACGGTGAGCTGCTGGCGCCGGCGCTCGACGCGGCCGCCACTTCGATGGGGCTGCGACTGCTCATGCCGTCCATCCCGTATTCGGTGAGGGTGCCGGGAGATCGGGCGGTGACGGCGGCCACCGCGCTGGTGGACGGAGTCGTGTACCCGCTGATCTCCAAGGCGCGGGCCGGGCACGACGGGGGGCCGGACATCGTCTCCGCCCTGTGCCGGGCCCGCGCCGCTGATCAGGACGGGGACCGGCGCATACGGGACGACCTCGTCGGGGTCTACGTGGGGGCCACCGAGACCACGGCGATGGCCCTCACCTGGCTCTGGCCGGTGCTGAAGGACCACCCCGAGGTGTACGCCCGGCTCGTCGACGAGATCGACCGCGTCGTCGGCCCCGGCCCGGTCCGCCCGTCACATGTTCCGGAACTCCGCTACACGAAGAGCGTCCTGCAGGAGTTGCTCCGCCTGTATCCGGTGGCCTGGCTCTGGTCGCGGACGGCCGTCGGACCCGCCGAGCTCGGCGGAGTGCGGATCGAAGCCGGCGCGCAACTGCTGATCAGCCCCTACGCCACTCACCGGCTGGACGAGTTCTGGGACCGGCCGGCCGACTTCGACCCGGAACGCTTCGCGCCCGGCGCCGCCACCCGCCGTCACCGCTACGCCTACTTCCCGTTCGGCGGCGGCCCGCACCAGTGTCTCGGCCGGCACCTGTTCTACCTGGAAGCTCCCTTGATCATCGCCGCCGTCCTGCGCCGCTTCCGACCGGTGGTGCGCGGTGCCGGGCCCTTCACCCCTTTTCCCGCCGTGACGTTGCGCCCCAGGCAGAAGGTGGAGCTGGACCTCCTCCCACGCACGCCGCGGGCTCGGGACCCGCTGATCTGATCTCCCGCCGCGGGCTCAGCACCTGCTGAGCTGGTAGGAGGCGCCCGCCGACAACCGCCGCAGCATCTGCTGCCCGGCCTCGGCGCGGTCGCGCCACCAGGTGAGCCCGTTCCGCTCCGCCAGCCGCATGAGCCCGGCGAGGTGCCGGCCGGTCGCGTCACGGTCGCCCATGGCGACGGCGAGCAGGGTCAGGTACCACTCCACCGGGCCCATGCAGGCCACCGCCGACAGCGCCGAGATCCGTCCCCTGTAGGGCAGCAGCCTGGCGTAGGTCTCGCGGCAGGCCGTGAGATCGCCGACCCTCGCCTGCGCCGCCCCTTGCAGGCAGGTCATGGACAGCCATGACCAGTCGAAGGGAGGAGCCGTCCAGCCGCGGGCCGCCAGTGCCTGTGCCTCCGTGAGGTCACCCCGGGCGCACAGGTGCAGGATCCGGGCGTCGTGCTCCATGGTCGGGTGGACGCCGGCGATCGCGTCGACCAGCGGCCCGGCCTCGGCCATGGTGCCCTGCGCGCAGCGCATCGCGATGCGGCCCATGGCCACCGCCTTGCGCGCGTGCCACACGCCGATGCGCTCGGCGTGCCGTCCGGCCTGGTCGTGCAGTGCCCCCGCGTCGTGGAACCGGCCGGCCAGGGCGAGCCGGTTGGCCTGCCACAGGGTGTGCTGGAAACGGGGCCAGGGAAGGGAGAGCCGCTCCAGCAGCGCCTCGCAGCGGGCGGCCGCCCGGTCGGCGCCGGGCAGGTCGGCCAGCTCCAACCTGTTGTGGGTGTACATCATCTGGGCGAGCAGCTCGAACCCCGGCATCCGGCTGCGTACGGCCAGCTCGTGGATCTCGTCGGTGATCTTCAGCAGCTCGGGGACGTGCAGGGGCTGGGGCAGCGACAGGTGCCGGGCGTTGAGCATCTGCATGAGCAGCAGGGGGTCGTCCAGGCGGCGGGCCATCGCGACGGCCCGCGCGGACAGGGCATGGCCGCGCGGGTCGTCGCTGCCGTCGTAGAACTCCTGGGCCAGGCCGCCCAGCAGGCGGGCCCGTAGCGGGCTGTCCGCTCCGGGGAGCTCGTGCAGCGCGATCTCGAAACGGTGCACCAGCCGCAGTTCGACCGCCTCGTAGGGGTCGCGGAGCGTCCACAGGGCGGGGGCGTCGAGCGCGGTCAGGGCGCGGGCGGTGAGTTCCGGGCCCGTCTCGGCCCGGCCGGCCGCCCGTACGGCCTCCGCCCTGACCCGCCGCGCGCCGATGGCGTCGCCGGCCTCCAGCAGCGCGTGCACCTGCCGCAGCAGCAGCTCCACGTGCTTGTCGGGGTCCCCCGCCGAGGAGTCGTGAGCCTTGATCGCCAGGTTCCACCACGTCGCGGCCTCCTCGTAGGCCAGGCGCAGGCCCGCCTCCTCGGCCGCCGCCGAGGCCCAGCGCACCGCCTCGCCGTACGCCGCCGGCCCGGCCTGCACCGCGTGATGGGCGATGACGGCGACGTCGGTGCCGGGCCGGGCCGACAGGGCGGTCATCACCTCGCGGTGGATCGCGGCTCTGCGCAGCGGGAGGATGTCGCGGACGAGGGTCTCGCGGACCAGGTCGTGGGCGAAGGCCATCCGCGTGGCGCGCGGCACGAGCAGCCCGGCCTGGACCGCCTGGTCCAGGAGGTGGTACGCCTCGGCCCGGGCGACCTCCGCGACGACGGCGGGGTCGAAGTCCCGGCCGATCACCGCGGCGACGCCGAGGACCTCCCCCGCCTGCGGCCCGAGCCCGGCGAGCCGCTGCCGGACCAGCTCGGCGACGGCCACGGGCACCGTGTCGGGGGTGTGTCCCTGGACCATCAGCCGGGCCGTCTCCCGGACGAAGAACGGATTGCCACCGGTCTGGTCGGTCAGGCGGCGGGAGGCCTCCTCGTCCATGTCCGCGCCCATGTCCCGTGCGACGGCCCGCACGGCGTCGGAGCCGAGACCCGTGAGCCGGATCCGCAGCAAGTCGTAGCGGGCGAGCCGGCCCAGCGCGTCATGCGCGGACTCGTTGGGGAAGGCCGTGTCCCGCAGGGCGGTCACCAGCGTGAGAGGGACGGCGTCCGCGCGCCCGCGGAGCAGTGTGATCACGTCTCTGAGCAGTTCGAGCGAGGCCGGATCGGCCCACTGCAGATCGTCCAGGATGATGACGAGGGGCTGGTCGGCCGCGGCCGCGGCCAGCCACTGCGCGATGGCCTGGTTGCGGCGGAGCAGCGCCGCGTCGGTGGACCCGGTGGGCCGCTCGTCGTCGAGCAGACCGGCCATGGCCCGCCGGTCGGGGGCCGGGTGGCACTGGTCGAGCGCTCCGAGCACCTGCGACCACGGCCACAGGGCGGGCGTGCCCTGCGTGTCGTGGCAGCGCCCCCAGAGCACGAGGTGGCCGAGATCTGCGCACCGGTCGCCGAACGCCTCCAGCAGGCTGGTCTTGCCGATGCCGGCTTCACCGCTCACCGTGGCCAGCGACAGGCCGTCGTGGACCGGTAGCGCGGCCAGCTTCGCGAACTGCTCCTCCCGGCCGCGCAGTGGGTGAGCCGCAGGGGTGAGGTCGACCTGGGCGACGGTGATCGGGCTGAGCGCCTCGACCTGCCGGAGGATGTCAGCCTCCAGAGCGCGCAGCTCCGGTCCCGGGTTCAGGCCCAGCTGGTCGACCAGCACCTTCCCGGCGTGACGCAGTACGGCGAGCGCGTCGGCCTGGCGTCCGGTGCGGTACAGGCCCAGCGCGAGCAGGCACCACAGCCGCTCGCGCAGCGGGTTCGCGGCCGTCTCCACCTCCAGGTCGGGAATCAGCGCCTGCGGACGGCCGAGATCCAGCAGCGTCTGCGCCCGCCGTTCGATCGCCACCAGCCGCAGCTCCCGCAGCCGGTTCACCTCGGTGACCGCCCAGATCTCGTCGGAGAACTCCCCGTACGGCGTGCCTCGACACAGCCGCAATGCCTCGTCCAGCGAAGCCAGCGCCTCGGCCGTGGCGCGGGACTCGGAGCGGTTCACCAGATCGGTGAAGCGGATCGCGTCGACGTCCGCCGCCGCGAGGAGATACCCGGGCGCCCTCCCGATCAGCAGCCGGGGCTGGGCACGCGGGGGACGGTGCGGCTCGATGACCCGGCGCAGGTTGGACACATACGACTGCAACGTCTGCAGCGCACTCGGCGGTGGGGCGTCGCCGTACAGGTCGTCGATCAGCGTGCCGCTGGAGACGATCCCGCCACCGGCGGCCAGGAGCCGGGCGAGTACGGCGCGCTGCCGTGGTCCGCCGAGGTCGACCGGGGCCCCGTCGTGGTGAACCTCCAAAGGACCAAGAATCCGGAACTCCACCTTTACCACCTATGGATCGGCACTACGAACGGAGCCACTTCGACGGAACGCCTGCTGCCCGCACCGACGGTGCCGTCCCGCATGAATCTCCTCCGGTGCTGGGCTTACCGCTGCTCAGCGGCCCCTACAGCCTGGGGGCCGCGATCGGGACCAGCCGCCGCATGATCCGCATCGTGCGCACGTGACGCTCCGTCGATCTCGAGATCAGCATGCGCAGTGTGGCCGGTGCGTCCTGCAAGGCGGTGGGAGATGACTGGGAGCCGGCTTCAAGCGGCGGCTCAGCCGTAAGCCCCGCCGGAGCGGGCGCCGATCGCGATCAGCAGGTCCGAGCACTGCGACTCCGTGGCCGGGACCTCGCGCACGGGAGCGGAGCCGGCAAAAACAGCCACAAATCACTCACATATCCTCCTGGCCGGGAATGGCCGCTCAGTCGTCGCCGTCTCAGACGGGCGCCATGTCCCTGGCGTACTTGATGTCATCGTTACCGGTGCCCGCGGCGACCATCGACCGGACCGCGGTGGCCGGGCGGCCCAGTTCGGGTCCCGTCGCCGCGGGGACGGCGGAGCCCATGGTTCCCGCGCCTCCGGAGTCGATGAACGTGCCCGGGTGTCCGTAGCCGATGAACCGCGCCACCCACATCCGGTGCTGCCCGACGCCCGCGGTGTGGATCGCGTCCAGGCCGACGAGGGCGGATCCGGGGCGGCGTACTCCGTCAGCCGCCCGCGCGCCCGCGAAGTACGACGAGCATCCCTCTGCGACGCGTGGTGGTGACCATGGCTGCTCCCGACGAAAACGGACCTGCTCAGATGAGCACCGGGGCCGCGGCCCTCCGTCTCCGCGTAGGAGGCGGAGGGCCGCGGCCCCCGCTTCTGCTCCGACCGCTGGAAGAACGGCGGAGCCTTGCTCCCTTGCGCGCCGTCCCTCCAGCGGCAGCCATGATGCCGACCGGCACTTGTGGCCGACTTGTAGCCGTTCCCAATGGCCTGCGACCGTCCCCGGCGTACGCCGACGGCCCGGGTCGGAGATCCGCGGGCCCGGCCGAGGACGGTCGCGGGCCCGCGGGACCGCCGGTTCCGTGCCGAGGCGGTCGGTCAGGCCTGGGCGGCCTGCCAGGACGCCTCGACCAGGGCCTGCTCCGCGGCCGCGAGGTGGATCGCGGCCGCCAGCCATGCCCACGCGTACCCGTCGGGGCCGGAGTCCGTCAACCGCCCGAACACGTCGCGGCCTCGGCGGTCGGCCTCGGCGGTGAGCGCGGCGGCCAGCTCGGCGGCGGCGGCGAACCCCGCCCGGCGCAGCGGAACCCCCTGGTCGCGGGAGTCGCCGCGCGCGCTCTCGGCGACCGCCCGCCGGCCCCCGGCGACGGCGAGCTCGACCAGCCGCCGGACCCGCCACAGCGGGGCGTCGGCCACCGGGTCCGCCGCCGCCTCGGAGTCCGCCTGCCACGGCGGGCAGACGTCAGGCGGCGGGAGATGAGCGCCCTGCAGGCGGTCGTACCCGAGGTCGGCGTGGCCCTGCCATTCGGCGGGGAGCCGCAGTGTCGCCTCGGCCCCCGGCACCGGTCCGACCGCGAGCGGGCGCAGGGTGGCCGCCCGGTCGGGGTCCAGCCTGGCGACCACCCGTACGAGCGTGCCGGGCCGGGAGGCGAGCTGCCGCAGGTTGGCGACATGGGCCAGGGACGGATGGGAACCGGCCGCGACGAGCCGGATCAGCGGACCGTCGGACCGTACGGTCGTCGGCGGCTGCCGCGCCGGACCGTCAGCCTCCGGATCGGATCCCTCCGGCGGCGCGCCGGCGGGCAGCAGCTCACGGGCGAGCACGTGATCGCCCGCGGCGCCGACGATCACCAGATCACACCCGACCGGTTCTCGGACTCTCTCCTCCATCTCCGACTCGCTCCAGGCGCTCGCGGAGAGCCGCGCGCCGACCGCCGCGGCCAGTGGCCGGGCGAACATGGCGGCCAGCGGTCCCGCTGTCCACGACATGCCGGTGATCGGGGTGGCGCGCACGCCGCCACCCGCCCCGAGACGGCCGTCCGCCGAGACCGTCGCCCCGGCGATCAGCAGGCCCGCCCGCGCCAGCTGCGCGTGGTTCAGCGTGGCCGGGCCGATGGCGACGGGCGCGGTGGCGGCGCCACGGGCACGGGCCGGCCCGCCCGGCTTGACGTCGGCCACCGAGAACCAGCGGCCGTCCTCCGTGACGAGGTGGGTGACCACACCGCCGTAGCCGGTGCCACTGATCACCGGCTCCCGGAAGACACCGTGGACGCGCAGGCTCCCGCCCGGCTGGTAGCTCCGGCGGACGTCGCCGATCAGCGCCGGGTCGGGGTCGGCCGCGGCCAGCCGGCCCGCGGTGAGCAGGAGGTCGCGGAGTGCGGACACCAGGTCCGCCAGGCGGTGGCCGTCGTGGCGGCCACGCGCCGCCCGCAGGTCGCGGACGGCGCGCAGGGCGGCGGCCTCGGCCCTGGGCAGCCCGGCCAGGCGGGCGGTGTGAGCGGCCCTGAGCAGTTCCGCCTGGGGTACCGCGCCGGCCGCGGGCACCCCGGCCGACAGCACGGCGGCAGCGGCGGCCCACAGGCCCGAGGCGGCGGCGACCTGCGCGGCGGTGGGCCCCGCGGCCGCGCCGCTCCCGGTCCCGCCGGGGGACGGATCGGCACGCGCGACGGGGTTCCCCGCCCCGGAGCCGCGGTCGCCGAGCGGTCCGGGCACCGCGTCCGCGGCCGCGCCGGTGCCGGCGGCTGTGTCTGTGCCGGCGGCTGTGTCCGGGGCCGCGGCCACGCCTGTGTCCGCGTCCGCAGCCGCGTCGGCGTCGGCGTCGGCCACCGGGCAGGCGCTGAGCACGGCCGCGCGGTGCAGGCACCGTGGTGCCAGGAGGCAGCTGCACCGCGCCTGGCCGTCGTCGACGATCGCGCCCGACGCCCCGGGCGAGAGGGTGACCACCGCGTCCTCGCCGCAGCCGATCCGGATGTCCGCGCCGTCGGCGACGGCGGGCGTGGCGGCATACTGCTCGATCGCCGCGTCAAGCTTCTTGCGGAGCCTGGAGGTGAGGCTCTCGACGGCCGCGGCGACCACGTGCGGCGCCGCCGGTGGGAGCTGTCCGGCCGGGGTGACGGTTGATGTGGGGGAATTCACCGGGGTTCTCCGCGGAGGCGGTCGCCCACCCATCGGGCGAGGGCGAGCGGGCTGAGGGCTGCGACGGGCATGCCGGCCGCGACGAGCTGCCGGGCGACGGGGACCGAGTAGCGGGGGACGCCGCTGTCGTCCAACGCGGCACAGCCCAGCAGATGAACGCCGGAACCGGCCAGGGAGCGGACCTCGCCGAGCAGACCTCCGATCGGGTAGCCCTCCTCGAAGTCGCTGACGACCACGACAAGCGTGCGGCTCGGTACGGTGACCAGCGAGCGGGCGTGGGCGAGCCCCGCGGCGATGTGCGTTCCACCGCCGACCCGCACCTCGAGCAGCAAGGAGAGCGGGTCGGCGACCCGGTCCGTCAGGTCGATCACCTCCGTGGAGAACGACAGGAAATGGGTGGAGAGCGTCGGCACACCCGCCAGGACCGCGGCGGTCAGCGCGGACCAGATCACCGACGCCTCCATCGAGCCGGACACGTCGACCACCAGGATCAGCCGCCAGTCGGCCTCCCGGCGGGCCCGGGTGCTGAACACCGGCCGCTCCGGGACGACCACGAGCCGGCCGTCGTCCATGCGGCGCGTGTACGGCAGGTTGGCCCGCAGCGTGCGCGGCAGGTCGAGCCGGCCGCCTGGACGGCGGGTCGGGCGCGGCGTCGCCAGCCCGCTCAGGGCGGGCCGCAGCCGGGTGGCGAGTTCTCGGGTGAGTTCGGCGACCAGGCGGCGGACCAGCGGCCGGAGCTTGGCGAGCTGCTGCTCGGGCAGGCCGCCCGCCAGCGACAGCACGGAGGTCAGCAGCTCGACCGAGGGCCGTACCGCGGCCGGGTCGAGTTCGGCGAGCACGTCGGTCCGTCCGGCGTCGGCGGCCCGGGCCAGCACCTCCTCGCGCACCTCGGTCCCGAAGAGGGCCTCCAGCTCCCGCGCCCACTCTCGGGCGGTGGGGAAGGACTCTCCCCGGCCGCCGGAGTCGCCCCCTCCCCCGGGGCCGCGCCCGAAGTCGTCCGCGCCCTCGCCCCGGCCCGCTCCGTACAGCTCGTCCAGCGCGCGTGCGTAGGGGCGGGCACCGGCCGGGAGCCGCTCGGACTCCCGGCCGAGCAGCAGCCGCCACCGGTCGGCCGGCGGGAGCCTGCGCGGGGCGGGATCGTCGTCCGTCACCGCGCAGGCCTCCGGCCGCGCCGGCTGCGGGTCCCGCGTCTGCCTGCCGTCCCGTGCGGTCCGGCGGTCCGGCGCAGGTGGTCGCGGCGCGTCGGATGACGTGCCGGCCAGGGCGGGGACGGGGAACCGGAGCGCCCGCAGCGCGGCCAGCCCGGCGGAGTCGGCGGCGCTCCAGAGCGCGAGCAGCGCGGGCGGAGCGCTCAGCGCCAGGTCGAGCCTGTCCCCGAGCCGCTCGGACACGGCCCCCAGCAGCCGGGTACGGCCGGCGGGGGTGAGGGTGTCGAACCCCCCGCGCAGCGCCGGCAGCCGGTCGAGGAACTCCTTGTCGGTGAGGCCGTCGACACGGTCCATGAGCGGGTCGAGCGCCGCCGGCGCCGACTGGAGCAGCGGTCCGGTGGCCGTGAGCACGCCGGTCAGCAGGCGGCTCAGGCGATGGCGGCCGTCCGGGCCGGTGGCGGCGCCGACCCATCCGGCGGCCCGGGCTCCAAGAGTGTCCGGACCGTCCAGGTCGAGCAGGACCCGGGCGGCCAGGGCCGCACCCTGTATGAGGGGGGAGGCGGTGCGCGCGAGCGCGGCCAGGGCGTCGTCCATCCGCAGCCCGAGGCGCTCCTCGCCGACGCGCGTGGCGAGGGCGACCAGGGCGGCCGCGTCCTGCGGCTGATCGCTGCCGGCCAGGCCCGGAAGCGCGCGGACCGCGGCCTCCAGCAGGGTGCCGGCCAGCTCGACGGCGCGCTCGCGACCCTCGGGCGTGGTGCCGGGGAGGTGCCGGCGGCGCAGCGCCTCGAGCAGGTCGAGAGCGTCGAGCAGTTCGGCGAGCGTGGCGGTGGCGGGGAGCGCGACGGCGGCGTCGGCGAGGCGGTCGGCGACCAGGTCGGGCAGGTCGCAGCGGGCCGCGGCGCGCAGGCCGCCGAGGATCAGGCCGCAGGTGGGCCCCCCTTCGGCGGACTCGCGGCGGAAGGTCTCGCGCAGCGTGCCGGCGGCGGCCTGGGCGAGGGTGACGCCGCGCACGCCCGCCAGGTCGAGCCGGGCCGGGACCGCGGGGGTCCAGGAGAGCCGCCACCGGGTGGTGAGCGCGGTGGAGTCACCTGTCCCGGTCACCTCGACCGGCTCACCGTAGCCGACGCCGCAGACCAGCAGTCGTTGCAGCACGACCTCCCGGCGCGCGTCCAGATCGGAGCGGAGCGGGTCCAGGCGTACTTCACGTCGCTCGGGGCTGTCCGGGCACGGGAGCCGGAGCGCGGCGAGATCGGCCTCGACGGCGGGTCCGAGCCCCGAACGCGGCGTGCCGGGCGCGATCCGGCCGCGGCCGGTACCGACGAACACCGCGTCGAGGGCCCGAGCCAGGGCCCGCCCCCGGCCCAGGGGCTCGCCCTGGCCGAGCACGGTCGTCACCGCCTCCAGCAGCTCGCCCCGGCCCGGGGCGGGCAGCCCACGTAGCTGCGCCAGATCGCAGGCGAGCCGCAGCGTCTCGACGGCCTCCCCGGTGCCCGCGGTGTGGCCGGCGGCGCGGAGCTCCCGGCACAGGTCGGTGATCGCACGGGCGGCGCCGTCCCTGACGCGGTCCGGGTCGCCGCCCGCCATGAACACCGCCTGCTGCCAACGCGGGTCACGGATGCCCGCCGGGTAACCGGACCGCGAGTCGAGCAGGTCGAAGGCGTACGGAACGAGCGAGGTGGCGGACGGCGCGCCGCCCCCCGCAGACGGGGTGGCCGCGAGAGAGGCGAGCCCGTCACCCATGCCCGGCCGCCCGGGAGCCGGGTGATCGCCCGCTGCCGCGGAGAGCCGCCCGGGAGCCGCGTGGCCGCCCGCCGCACCAGGCGGTACGGCGGTGCCGTCCGCGCCGACCCAGCCTGGCTCCACGGCGTCGGGGACGAGGTCGGCGGTGCCGGGGGTGATCAGCGCGGGAGCGTGGAAGGCGCCGACCACCGCCGCGACGCGCCGCCCGCCGGCCGCGGCGCCGGCGAGGACGCGGCGCATGTGCGCCTCACGCGCCATGTCCCTGGCCGGCACACCGCCTGCGGCCTCGGCGTCCCTGCGCAGCGCCCAGCCGACGCCGAGGGCGGCGCGGCGCACCGCTTCGGGTCCGCATCCGGGAGCGAGGGCCTCCACGGCCCGGTCCCACATGTCGTCCCCCTCGCGGCCGGTGCCCGAGGCGGCCAGCGCGTCGGCGAAGGACCTCCCCCGCGAGACCACCGCATCCGTCAGGGCCGCCGGGGCCGGGAGCGCGTCCGGGCCGGATCCGTCCGGCACCGGGGCGGGATCCCGATCCACCGGCGCCGACGGAGTCAGGACCGCATGGGGACCCGCGTCCACCGGCGCCGTCGAAGTCAGAGCCGTGTCGGGACCCGCGTCCACCGGTGCCGGGACCGGATCCGGGCCGGCCGGCCGCGCCGTACCGGACGCCGGGGTGGTGTCGGGCGCGTGCCAGCCGGGGTCGGCCAGCGGGAGGTCGCAGCAGAGCACCTCCGCTCCGCGCTTCCAGGCCCAGCGGATCGCCACCAGCTCCGGGGAGAAGTCGGCGAACGGGTAGAAGCCGAGACTCCCTTCCCCCGCGGCCCCGGCGAGGGCGACCGGCGCGAGGGTCCCCGGGTCGGCCAGGTATGGCAACCACGGCTGGAAGTCCACCGGCAGCTCGACACAGACCACTTCGGCGTCGGCGGCCTCCAGCAGCGCGGGAAGGACCACGGCCAGCGCGGGACTGTGGTGGCGCACCCCCAGCAGGTACGGCCGGGCGGAGGAGGCCAGTGCGTCGACCGCCCGCCGGGGGTCGGCGCCCCACGCGTCGTCGATGTCACAGGCTCCGCCGGCGTCACGGTCGGAGGACCGGACGTCGCGGGCATCACCGGCGTCGTGGCCGGAGGGCCGGACGTCCCGGGCGTCGCGGGCATCACCGGCGTCGTGGCCGGAGGGCTGGGCGTCCTGGCTGGGCCCGGGTCCGTTGTGGCCGGTCAACGGAGGTTCTCCCGCAGGTCCCAGAGCCTGCGCCACATCGCGGAGCCGTCCTCGGCACGGCGGCGCACCGGGCCGTCCCAGTAGCCGAGCAGCCGCCCGTGGTCGGCGGGGTCGTCCTTGCGGACGACGCCGAGCAGGTGTCCCGGCAGCAGGTCGAGGACGTCGCCGCCCGGCAGGTAGGCCGCGGCGACCCCCAGTGAGGCGGCCACCTGCACGGCCTCGGCGGTGGACATCACCGTGCCGGGCCGCTCCACGTCCCATCCCTCGTCCGAGCGGCCGGAGCGCAGGTCGCGGAAGACCGTGACCAACGCGTCGAGCACGGCGTCGTCCACGCCGAAGGCGGCACCCGCCCGCTGGACGACCGAGGTGGCCTGGCGGCGCACCAGGGAGGTCTCCGCCTCGGCGTCCGAGATGGGGTCGACGGTCTCGAAGTTGAACCGTCGCTTCAGCGCCGCCGACATCTCCGAGACGCCGCGGTCGCGCAGGTTGGCCGTGGCGATCACGGTGAAGCCGGAGGCGGCCGCCACCTGGGCGTCGGCGGTGCCGGCGAGTTCGGGCACGCTGAGCCGCCGGTCGGACAGGATCGACACCAGGGCGTCCTGCACCTCCGGCAGGCAGCGGGTGATCTCCTCGACCCGGGCGACGCGTCCCGCGCGCATGGCCGTGAGCACCGGGGAGTCGACCAGCGCGTCCCGGCTGGGGCCCTGGGCGAGCAGCAGGGCGTAGTTCCAGCCGTAACGGAAGGCGTCCTCGGTCGTCCCGGCGGTGCCCTGGACGGTGAGCGCGCTGGTCCCGCACACGGCGGCGGCCAGCAGCTCCGACAGCATCGACTTGGCGGTGCCGGGCTCGCCGACCAGCAGCAGGCCACGCTCCCCCGCGAGGGTCACCACGCACCGTTCGACCAGGGCGCGTTCGCCGACGAACTTGGCGGCCACCCGCAACCGGGCCGGAACGCCGTCGTCGACCATTACGCGCCGGCTCTTCGGCAGCTCCAGCGTCTCGTCGCCGCTGCCGCAGACGAAGGTCACCACCGCGCGTGGCGTCAGCGTCCAGCCCGGCGGGCGGGGCCCGTCGTCGTGGGCGGCGAGAAAGGCGAGTTCGGTGGCGTACCGCTCCTCGGCCGCGAGCACCTGCCGGGCCGGAGGGACCGTCGTCTGGTCGTCGGTCAGGGTCATGAAGTGAAGTCCTCGTGCTCTGGATGATGGATCTCTGAAACGCCGCCCGTGACGGGCGGCCTGGTGCTGTCGTTGGCGACGAGCACCGGCTGCCCGAACGTCCTGCCCAGATGCCCGGGGAGGTCCACCCCCGCCCAGTCGGGGATCGCGTAGACCGTG